>JAVFAG010000095.1:0-9809 GCA_034002585.1 Paludibacter sp. | reverse complement strand
CTTCAACGGTCCATTTGGAAACATTGCGTTTAACATCCGTGCCCGCGTGGAAGGTCTGCGCGACTGGGGTAATGCGATATCTCCTTTTAACTCATTCTTGTTACTTCAGGGACTTGAAACGCTTTCGTTGCGTACCGAACGCATTGCTTCCAATGCCCTTGCACTGGCCCAATGGCTCGAACAACATCCTGCCGTGGAGTCTGTGAATTATCCGGGATTGAAAAGCAGTGCCACCCATGCGAATGCTGTGAAGTACTTAAAGCGCGGTTTTGGCGGTGTGTTGACTTTCAAACTAAAAGGCGATGCTGAAAAAGCAAATCAGCTTATTGATAATCTTAAGTTGATCAGTCACCTGGCCAACGTAGGCGATGCGAAAACGTTGATCATTCACCCGGCTGCCACCACCCACGAGCAACTCTCGCCCGAAGACCAGAAAACCGCAGGTGTGGAACCCGGAATGCTACGCATCTCTGTGGGAATCGAACATATCGATGATATCAAAGCCGATATTCAGCAGGCACTATCATATTAATGTTGTGGTTAACAGGATGGATTTGTGGAAATCGATGCTGTATATTGATTCTTTCATAAGTAGTCAGCATGCTTTCGCTTAGAAACTGTATTTTAATTTCATGAACACCATATCGTTGGCATCATACTGCCCAAAACGACCGGTTGTTCCTGTGAAAATATTGGCGCCTGCTTGCAAATCCACTCCATCGGCTATTGAGTAGCTTAATTTCGGACGAATCAGAGCATCTTCGTTGTTCAAGCCCACGTATGCAAACAACTCTAACCATAATTTTTCTCTGAAAAAATCTTTTTTAGCAAGAAAGGTCATGGTGGTTTCGACTTCTACATTGTTAATGCCTGTTTCATAATCGATGATTCGTTCCTGAATAAACTGAGTACTCAGCTTAATACCAGCAAGGGTATAATCAAGGCCTGCCATGTAGTGCACGTAATTTTTCTCAATTGTTGCGTCCATTGCCGATGGTGCGGTAGTCTGAAAATACCGCCCATCGTAGTAGGCCCCTTCGCCACGAAGCACAAAATCGCCGAGTGGTAAGCTAAAACTTCCTCCTGCCATGTTCACCCGGTGATAATCGGGACGAACAGTAAGACTTTGAAGTTGTTGCGTTGACGGGTTTACCTGTCGGCTAAGGTGCATGGCCGGGTCGTCGTACAAAAATGTACCTCCAACCAGTTCCAAATCAAAAGCTGATGCCATTAACGAATAGCGGAGAAATGCCTCGCTGTTGGTTACCGAAAAGGCTTTATTGGAGGTGGAGTAATCCCATATAGGAGTTATAGGAAATGTGATTGTGGGCGCCCAGATTGAACCACTTGAAGGCATCAGTGTAGGCGTAAATACAGGTACCCAAACTCCTTCGATGGTATGTATTCCTGAGTGATAGCTTAACTTCACCGAGGTCACACCTGTCCTTATTTCTTCAAAATCGCGCAGGAGAAATTCACTCAAATCCTTGGGAGATATAATATCGGTTATAAAAACCCCCTCGGCTTTTCCCCAGATAATCTGTTGTTTGCCAATACGTACATCTAGTTTGTCGGAATAGAGATCCATGTAAATCTCACGCAAACCTACTTCCGGAGCTTTATCGAAATATTGATAGAGATAGGGATTTACCTTGAAACCGGATTTTTCGCCCCTGAGTTCAAAATTCAGATTGAGTGTATTCTGTACAATCGAAAACTGGTCCATATCGTTGGTCAATAATCCGGTGTAATTGCGTACATAGCCGGAAATGTCCAACTTGTTTTCCTGTGCCGAAAGTATTCCGGTAATCAACATACCGAAAATTACTATGTTTAAAATTCGTCTCATAGCTGGTGAATTTATTGCCCCATTGTCATACTTCGCTCTGTGAATTTACCAGCAGGTACTCCCTGATTGATTTTTACATTGCGAAGACTGATCGTTGTGGAATGATTTTTCTGAACATTTTTCATCTCCGTCTCTAAAATGACCCATATCCCGTTAATTTTCTGAAAATTCTTTACCGATAAGGTTTTCAACAGTTTCTCTTTCGAATCGTAAAATTCCCGTTTGAGTCCGATGAAATTATCTTTCATCACCCATGTAATTGTTTTTGAATACATATGTCCCGATGCTTTTGGTTTACTTTCGACCACGTAACAAGCTTTACCGGCAACTGTTTCTTCCCGAAGCAATTGATGCGTGTCCTGGTCGGGATGCCGGTCGCCTAAGTCATCGTAGGTGAAATCGGATCCCATAAAATAATCGCCTTTACTTCCACTCGAAATACGTTTCGTGCGTTTTAAGGCAGGCAGATAAATCCACTGATCGTCTTCTTTTCCTGTACTATAACTCCAGTTCATAAACGAAGTTCCTTTTACGTCGGCCGGTGCAACAAAATACATGATTTTCTTCTCCACATCTGCGTCAACAGTAATGTATTGTTTTAATTCGCGTACCCGCTTTTCGCCTTGTTTATTGGTAAGCACCATCGACAATTCTGCCTGGGTATCTTTTCCTGAAGGTAATTCATACACGGTTTGCATCACTTGTAACCCGGTTTTTTGCGACATTAGCGTTCCTGCCCCCATTATCGACAGTAGTACTGTCAGCCCAAAAATCTTAATTGTTTTCATTGTTTGTTGGAATTGAATTTTTATTCTTATTTTTAAATATTCGTGAAACATATACCAAAATCATCATTATCGAAAGAGTTCCCACCAGGCTCGTAAACATATTCATGGAGACAAGCAGCCCAAGCATGCGGTTGGGTGGAAATACAGAGAACAGCATCACCAAAAATCCTGCAATAACTACTACTGCATTACTTAAAATAGCCGTCCCGGTATGATGCATGGTGGCATGAATTGCTTCGTGACTCGAGTTTGTTTTTTTGTAAAATACCTGATACGTTTGTAAAAAATGTATGGCATAATCGACCCCGATCCCGATGGCTATACTGGTGAGTAAAGCCGTGGTAGTACTCAGTGCAATATTGGCTAATCCCATTACACCAAAACTGATCAGCGCTGTTATCAGAATCGGTATGCTCCCGATAATCCCTGCTTTTAAGCTTCTGAACATCAGTGTTAAAAGCAAAAATACCATGCCAAGCGATAAGGCAATACTCCACAATTGACCTTCTAGAATAAGATCGGAAAACACCAGCGATTTATACCCCGAACCGGCATACTTCATGGTCAATCCCTGTGCAGTAAACTTTTCATTGAACGATTCAATTACAGCTATGGCTTCGTTGATGGTTTTAGAGTCATCGCCCTTCAACTGAAAGGTTATATTCAGTTTGTTGTAGTCGTAATTAACCACCTTTACCAGATTTTCGGGATCTCCCGACATCTCGTAAAGCAAAAGGTATTGAGCTACCATTTCGGAACTCCCGGGGATGGTGTAATAAGCATCCTGATCCGAGTTCATCACCTTGTTCATTCGCTTTATGTAATCGGTAAGCGAAAATGAGTTTCCCACCTTTGCCAATTCTTCGGTAGCTTCCTGCATTTGGTCAACGAGCTCTAAATTGGCAGGCTGTTTAAAAGCATCCGATTCATCCGATTCAATAATTACATTTAAGGTTGAAGTACCTCCGAATTTTGAGTTTACAAATTTGTCGGTCTGTACAATTTCACTGTCGGGCTCAAACTTATCTAAGAAACTCGAATTGATCCAAACTTTCTGAAGACCCCATAATGATAATGCGATTACCACGACCAACACAGTAAAACTCACTTTTTTTGTTACCAATAACTTATCCGTAACCTTATTAAGGAAGGTATAGGTTGGCTTGTCGTCGTGAACTTTAATTTTACGTTTACGACTACCAAAAATAAGTACCGATGAAGGCAGAAAAACCAGTGCCAGCATCCAGGCGACCAAAATTCCAAATGCGGTAAACAATCCGAAATACTTAATAGGATAGACCTGTGATGTCACCAACGAGACAAATCCTATAATGGTTGTAAAAGCAGCCATCGAAAGGGGCTTCCAGAGTAATTTCACAGCATGAACCACCGCTTCGGAATCGGTAGCATCGGCCCTCGACAACCGGTACTGATAGATATGATTGTAAAAATATATACCGTAAGCTACTCCGATTGCAATCAGCATTACGGGCATCATTGTCGACACAGAGTAGATTGGTACTCCCGTTGCTGCCATAAATCCAAATGCCCAAATGGTACTTATCAGCACACTTATCAATGTAAACAAGGTAGCTCTGAAACTACGAAGCAAGAAAAATAAAACCAGGGTAATCACCAGAATAACCAGCGGCACCATACGCTTCATATCTTCAGGGCCCAACATCCCCATAGTACCTTCAACTATCGGTCGACCTGCTACGTATACCTGATCGCCATTACCGTTGTACGACTTGGCAAACTTTAGAATTTCGGCATGAAAGGCTTCGTCGAACACATCATCTTTCATACTGGCAGCAATCAGGGCAACAGTTCCATCCCCGGAAATAAGCCGCCCGTGAACCATATCATTTGCTTCCACATTCCGCCTCAAACTATCAAGCTCGCGCGAATCCTGCGGAACCTGCTCGTAAAACGGCTGTACGTCCATGCCATCTTCGGTACCCAGAATATTATCTGCAGTATACAACGACATGATGTCATTCTCTTCAAATTGACTCATTTCCTGTAATTTCAGCGAAATGTCCCTTATTTTTTCTAAGGTTGATGTGTTAAAAACACCCGACTTATTTTCGATGGCTATCAGAATTCCATCTTTGATTGAAAACCATTCTTCGGCTTGTTCGCTAAACACAAAAGCAGGATGTTCGGCGGGCATGTATTCGTCGAGATCGGTCTCCATGTAGGCCTTGTGCTTCATTTCCCGTACAAAATATACACTCCCCACTACTAATATAAGTAAGGTAATCCATGAATACAGGGTTAGTTTTTTTACTGTTAGTTTCATTTTAAAATTGTTATGTATGTGAGCGTTCACTCACTTTTTTAGGTAAAAAAAAAGATTTTATTCACACTGAAATTTAATTTTTGATCAATAGAAGCAATGCTTCAACCAGTTTCGATCCTTCCGCTTTCAAATCAAACGTAAAGGCAGACAAGCGCCATTTAAACATATGAAGTTTATACGTCCCCAGTATAATCTGTACTAATTGATCGGTAGCAAGGTCATTACGGATAACTCCTTTGGATTGCCCGTCCTTAATAATCGTTGTTAAATGCCCGGCCATTACTCCAATAAGGGCCTGAATAGCCTCATTTATCTGACGACTCTCTTCCATAAGTCCATCAGAAAAAACTGCCACTACGAAGTGATGGTGCTGGCTGAAAAATAAAAACTGTTCATCGAACAGGGTTTTCAAGTCTGTATCGGGAGAACCAGTTCGTTTCATCGACCGCAAACGGGTTTCAATCGTATCGGCAAGGTACCTGAGCAAGGCTACGATGATTTCTTCTTTACTTTCAAAATGGCGATAGATTGCACTCTCCGAGAACTTCATCTCCTTCGCCAGATTTTTGATCGTCAATCCATTAATACCCTTTTGGGTAAGTAATCGACCAGCGGCTTCAATAATTTCAAGTTGACGAGTTTTTAGTTCCATTTTAAATAGTAAGTGAGTATTCGCTCACAAAGGTAGATTTATTCTTTATACAAGTAGTAAAAATCGGTTGGTGTTAGTTTTATTTAACAGACTATTGGATTTAGTGAATATAAAAAACACAGCCAAAGTTGATGATAATCAGTATAAACGCTAATAAAACCTTTGTTGCAACAGTTAATCATAAATCATTAGGGTTGGTTTTTCTTTTCCATAAAAAAATGCCTAAGGCCGCCAGTGTAACGATAGCGCCACCGATGTAGGCAATGGCGGTCGGGAGGTGGAGACCTTCAGGGGCTATAAGAATATAAGTGGAAGTAACAGCCGTCATCCATACAGCCGGAATAAGGCTGATGAGGTAGAAACGTTTTTGCTTGAACAAATAAACCGTAATTGCCCAGAGGGTGAAAACAGCCAGAGTTTGGTTGAACCAGGCAAAATACCTCCACAAAATATCAAATTCCATTTGAAGCAGTAGGAAGGTGATGATGAACAACGGAACAGAAATCAACAAGCGATTTTTGATTGGTTTCTGTTCCAGTTTCATAAAATCGGCTACAATCAGCCGGGCTGAACGAAGCGCTGTATCGCCTGAGGTAAGGGGAGCTGCGATAACACCCAGCAAAGCGAGTATTCCACCCAGATGGCCCAACCAGTTGCGCGATATGGTGTCGACAACCACCGCTGGTTTATTAGCAGTAGGTGCCAGTTCGGCAACAAATTGTTGTAGTCCTTCGATAGAACCAAAAAAGCTGGAAGCTGCGGCTGCCCATATCAAAGCCACAATACCCTCAGCCACCATGCTTCCATAGAAAATACGCCGGCCATAGCGTTCGTTTTGAATGCAGCGTGCCATGAGTGGCGATTGCGTGGCGTGAAAACCGGAAATAGCGCCGCAGGCGATAGATACAAACATAATCGGGAAAATCGGTAGGTTTTTTGAGTGCATATTTCCAACTCCGTCCGTAATCTCAGGTATTGGAGCATTGTTTACAAAAATGGCTACCATAATTCCTACGGCCATAAACAATAATGCAAAACCAAAAACCGGATAAATCTTGCCGATAATTTTATCGATAGGAAGTAGAGTAGCCACAATGTAGTAAGCAAATACAATTACTGCCCACCAGGTGGAAGTCATGGCTTCGGGTGTAAGTCCGGCCAGCAAATTGGCTGGTCCTGACACAAAAACAGCTCCCACCAGCACCATCAGGAAAAGGGAAAAGACCCGCATGAATTGCTTTACACCCATTCCCAGCTGACTGCCCACCAGCTCGGGTTGACTGGCACCATTCATCCGCACCGACATCATGCCCGACATGTAATCATGCACTGCTCCGGCAAATATAGTTCCGAAAACAATCCACAGAAAAGCGGCTTGTCCGAACATGATTCCCATTACTGCGCCAAAAATGGGCCCCAGCCCGGCAATGTTTAGAAACTGGATGAGGAATACTTTCCACCATGGAAGCTCCACAAAATCGACTCCATCGGGGTTGGCCACCGCTGGAGTCGGCTTGTTTTTATCCATCCCGAAAACCTTCTCCGTAAACCGGCCATATACGATATAGCCCAGGATTAAAACAATAATTGAAACAATAAAGGTAATCATATTTTATGCTATCAGATTTACTTAAGTTAAATTAAATGTATCCAACTCATAACGCCAGCCACAATTAATAAGAAAGCGTATCAGCACCTGTTATTCATGGTTAGATAACCGGCTTCTTCAATTCAGGATATACTATTCTTGTGTGATACATATTCATGATCTTTTCTTTGAATATCGCCTTAACGGTTTCCACATCCCTGAAACTAATTGGAGCTTCCCTGAACTGACCATCGGCTATCTGACTGTTAATCATACTTTCCACACAATCGTTGATGCTTTCTTCGGTGTAGACTTTCAAACTACGGGCCCGGGCTTCCACGGCATCGGCCATCATCAGAATGGCTGTTTCCTTGGTGTCGGGTAATGGCCCGGGATAGGTATACAATTCATCATTCGGTTTAATATCCGGATTGGCATTGATAAAAGCATTGTAAAAATAACGTGTTTTACTTAAGCCATGATGGGTTCCTATAAAATGGATGATTTGCTCTGGCAGATGCTCTTTTTTTGCGATTTCTACTCCATCGCTTACATGTCCGATAATCACACGGGCTGCTGATTCAAAATCCATTGTACTAAGCGGATTAGGTCCTCCCAATTGATTCTCAATGAAAAATTCAGGATGTTTCATCTTGCCAATATCATGATATAGAGCACCAGTACGTACCAATAAACTATTGGCACCGATTTTTTTTGCAGCCTCAGTGGCGAGATTCGAGACCTGTAGTGTGTGCTGGAAGGTGCCGGGAGCCTTCTCGGCAAATTGCATCATCAAATCACTGTTAATATTGGTAAGCTCCAGCAATGTAACTGCCGATATTAATCCAAAAAGTTTTTCAAAGATATAGATTAAAAGGTAGGCAATGAGCATAAATCCACTACTGATGGCAAAATTGATCAACGAAGCCCAGTTGATTCGTAACAGGTCGCCTTCACTTATAAATTCCAGTGATAGAAAAACCAATGCATAGGTTAAAAAAATCAGTAGGGCAGTGTGAGCCAGCTGCGAACGTTGTGTCATGTCCTTTAAGCTCGAAACTGCAGTCATTCCAACCGCAATCTGGATGATTAAAAACTGAAAGGCATTATCAACAATCAGCGAAATAATCATCATGGCAATAATATGCGTGAATAAAGCGGTTCGGGAGTCAAAAAACACCCTGACAATAACCGGTAGCAGTGCGTAGGGGATAATAAAATAACTGAATGTGGTATGCTGAACAATGCCTGATGCTAATGCTATTAATATCAACATCAACAGATTGATAAAAATAAGGTGATTCAGATTATCGAATATGCGTGGACGGAAAAGTTGTAAATAAAGATAGAACAAAACTATAAGCCCGGTGATAAGTAAAAGCTCTCCTGCTATAGTCAGGTACGAGCGCCCCTGATTAGCTTGTTTTTTCTTGTCAAACTTCAGCTTCAGCGAGTTAAGAATCTGGTAAAGCTCTTCCGTCACAATTTCTCCACGATCGATGATGCGTTCGCCTGCCTGAACCATTCCCGATGTCAACGACAGGTTTTTCAATATTTCTTTGCGCGACAAATCATTTATTACGCTGTCGTAATGCAGGTTTTCGACCATGTAAAGGTGCAAATTGTAATTTGTCACCGAAAACGGGGTTTGTCGGGTCAGTGCTTCGTAGGCCGATTTAGGAGTAAAAATCTCACTAAGGTCCATCGTTTGAACCACTTTATCAGGAGTAATGCAGTGAATTCGCGTTATTTGCTCCATTTGCAGGTGCTGCAATTGCTCGGCACTGATAATACCTTTTTGGTAAATGCCGTCCCAGCTTTGACGGATAAGGTTGCCCTCGGGAAGGTCGTTACCTGTACTTTTTTTATAGTCGGCTACGAAACGATTAAATTGACGTTTCGATACAGTTGTGTCCTTCTTATAATAAGGTAGTAAATCTTTCAGAAGCGATTTTTTCTCCTTGTTCACCTGGACTTCGCCTTTATAGATAGGAAAGTCGAAGGATGCTGTGATTAAATCGTATGACCAGGGCTTTCCAATCTCAAATTGGTATTTAAACGAATTTTGACTGGGCAATAGGTACGAAATTACAGCTATAACTCCAAGAAATATGCTTCCTTTGAGTACATTGTGCCACATGGCAGGCGTTTTGCGGAGTTTCATACAGCAGATGTAAAGAGATTTAACTGCAAAGATACATTATTGTTCAGATTATTCAACTGTTCAACCCGAAGTGAGTGGGTTAAATAGGAGGTCGACCGTTTCATTCATTATAGATGACAAAAGTATAAAAAAATGATGAAGTTTTATATGTCTATGATTCAGTAAGATAAAGAATAATTGAAAAATTTATTGCAAAATTGTTGCTTTAGGCTTGTATAACTAAAAAAAAGTCTCTACTTTTGCACCCGCTTTGAGAGATAACCCAAGCGGGGTTAAGTATCCAAAAGCAGGTAGTTTATTTTTTTTTGCCGTAATTTTGCGGTTATAGAAAAAAGCATTACCTTTGCAGTCCTTTTGCTTTAAGAAAATTGTTTTTAAGAAAATGGCGTTGTGAACCGTGAGGTTCGGCCATGGGAAAACGATGAAAGCAGAAGACCAAACAAGCTCTTTGAAATGATGCAAT
>JAVFAG010000094.1:0-10290 GCA_034002585.1 Paludibacter sp. | reverse complement strand
ACTACCGTTACCCAACCGTGAGTATCGGGCTCATCGCCGCATTGAATTGCTATCAGTTTGTGGTATAGCTTATCGCACACCACACCCGGTTTGCCATCCTTAGCAAAAACATACGAAACTCCGGTATCGTAATCGTCGATGCGCTCAATCGGGCTAATCACCGCAGCTGTTCCGCAGGCACCGGCTTCTTCAAAAGTTGCCAGTTCTTCTACCGGTACATGTCGGCGCTCCACTTTCAAACCTAAGTCCTCTGCAAGAGTCATTAAACTCTTATTGGTAATCGAAGGTAAAATCGAACTTGATTCGGGCGTTACGTAGGTGTTGTTCTTTATTCCGAAGAAATTGGCAGCACCACATTCATCAATGTATTTCTTTTCCTTTGCATCGAGGTAGAAAATATTGGAATAGCCCAACTGATGCGCGTGCTGTCCGGCCACCAAACTTGCTGCATAGTTACCCCCCACCTTGTACTTTCCGGTTCCCAGCGGAGCCGAACGGTCGTATTGACGCATGATAACAAAAGGAGTAGTAGCAAAACCACCTTTAAAGTACGGTCCTACCGGAGCTACAAAAACAATAAAAAGATATTCGGAAGCCGGGCGAACGCCCAACTGAGGACTAATTCCAAAGAGGAACGGACGAACATAAAGTGTGGCACCCGATCCATAGGGAGGAATGAAACGCTCGTTCAGTTTCACAGCCTTTACCACAGCCTGTTCAAACAACTCCTGTGGAAATTTCTCCATCAGGATACCCTCGCAGGAGTTTTGCATACGTTTGGCGTTTTCATCCATCCTGAAAATACGGATTTTACCATCTTTTCCCCGAAAAGCCTTTAGTCCTTCGAACACCTCCTGACCATAGTGCAAACAGGTAGCTGCCATGTGCAGGTTCAGGTATTCCTCATCGTGCACTTCCAGATCACCCCATTTGCCATCGCTAAATGTACAACGCACATTGTAATCGGTTTTCATATAGCCAAAACCCAGGTTGCTCCAATCGATCTGTTCCATATCGGGTATGTTTAATAAGTTTGTTGTATTTCTCACAAAAATACAGAAATTTTGCGGTTTTTAAAATTATTCAGGTAGATTATTGCTTCATTTCCGCAGTTCATCAGCAAATCCAAACTACTCAGGTTGGGTAAAAAGCCATTCGCAGCACTGAACACCTGATAATACGAAGGATATTCGTCGAATAAATTGCTTTTTTTAGGATGAAGCCGGTTGCGCATGTCCATTGCTTCATCCGGAAAAACCCCAAAGGCTGATGTAGATTCCGGCTTCAAAAGTCCTTCCATCCAGGAAGCGATAAATTGCATCATACGCTCGTTGAAATCCCAGAGAAAAGTGCCCGGATTGCGATAGATGGCTTCCAGCTCATCGGCCAGGTAATCGAAATACGGGCTCGACTGGTACGCAGCTTCTATCGTTCGCCAGTGCTGTACCGGCCAGTTGCCATGATCCGACAGACGCACATCGCAGATCCGGGTTTTAGTTCCCTGTGGCCGTTCGAGCGGAATATTCAATTCGGTTACTCCTGTTGCAGTTGCAATCCGGCAACGGTTGCGGTAACTCTGCTTCTCAACGTATTCGTACTTTTCAATCACCGTTGTGCCCGCATGCATCCACAGCGCCATATAGTCGATGGGAGGCAGATAAGCCGTACTCAGGTAAACCGACGAAAGAACAGCAGGTTGCAACGCTAACTTTTCAGAAACTACTCCCTCTGACGAACCTGATTTCTTATCGGTGGGCATAGCTTGTTTTGCGACAGGTATCTTTTCCTTATCTGCGGGCATCCTTAAAGAAACGGTTGAAACGAATTTTACCTTCGAACCAGCCTTTGTCTTTGTTCAACGACAACCAAACAGCTACCGGACGACCCACCACATGGTCTTCGGGCACAAAACCCCAATAGCGTGAATCAGCTGAGTTATGACGATTATCACCCATCATCCAGTAATAATCCATTTTAAAAGTGTAATAGTCCGTTTCTTTACCATTGATAATAAAGCGGCCATCCCTTACCTCCAAATCGTTTTTCTCGTACACCCGGATAATGCGTTCGTAAATCGAAATATTCCAGCTATTGAGTTTGAGAGTACTTCCCTTCCGCGGAATGTAAATCGGGCCATAATTATCGCGGTTCCAACCATGACCGCCACCATAGGGAAATACATCACCACCAATTGCAAAAGGCTCGATACGGATGGATTTTACCAGAATGGAATTTTTCAACTTGTCGAGCATGGCGGCAGTCAACGGAAAATGATATACCGGCAAATTGGGCTCTAATCCCAGGTAACTAATCAATTGCTGATCGGCAACGGGATCCTGCAGTTTACGGTCGTCGAAACTAATGCCCAGTTTATCCATCATATCGGCCGAGAAATAGCGACCGGTAGTTTGTACATAGTAGTTGTACTGTACGCCCGGATGTAGTTCTTCCGGCTTATCATTAATAAATATCGTATTATCGCGGATTTCAAAAAAATCACCGGGAATAGCCACACAACGCTTCACGTAATTCTCGCGACGGTCGACCGGACGATATACCAGTTCTCCATAAATATCACTTCGCGAACGGATAATCTGACGACCACGTTCCATACAAGCCTCTGCCGAGGGTTCCACATCGGGATTCTGCAGTTTAAGGTTGTTATAGCCTTCGTAATAGCTACTCACGTAATAATCCGGATTTTGCACTTTCACAGGCACAGTGTCCCCTGTAGGAAAATTAAACACCACAATGTCATTACGTTCGATGGTATCGAAGCCCTTTAACCGTTTGTATTCCCACTGTGGATTTTCGAGGTAGGATTTGGTATTAATAATCGGGAAAGTGTGTTGAACCAGTGGAAACGAAAACGGTGTGTTAGGCACACGCGGACCGTAACTGGCTTTGCTCACAAAAAGAAAATCGCCCACCAACAGGGTTTTCTCCAGCGATGAAGTCGGAATCTGGTAATTCTGGAAAAGATACAGATTGATGAAATACACAGCGATGAGAGCAAATAAAATTGCATCCACCCAACCCATTACAGCAAGTACCGTTTTGTTTTTCGACTTTTTCCACCAGGTCCAGGGAATATACTGTGTGATAAAGGCATCGAACACAAGTGGCAGCAACAGCAACCACCAGAAAGTACCCACCCAGGCTACAAAAAGTATATACAGCAGGCACCATGCGGCTGCTTTTATCCATTGTTTCACCGGATGTTGCAACCGGTCGGCTAGTTTTCTCATTTTATACACGTATTATTTATTCGGTTTTAATCAAAACGTAACAAGTCTTTCATGCTCAGCAAGCCTTTCTTGCCTGCTGTAAATTCAGCTGCAACGACAGCACCCAGGGCAAAACCTTCGCGCGACTTTGCATCGTGAGTCATGGTGATACTATCCACATCCGACTCGTAGCGGATGGTATGAATACCGGGCACCTGTCCTTCGCGTAGCGATTTAATGGCCAGGTGGGCTTCCGAATCCTCCACTTCTTTCGACCAGTCGGTTTTACGGTCGAGTTCTTCCAGAATACCTTCGGCCAGTGTGATAGCAGTTCCGCTGGGCGCATCCAGCTTTTGGGTGTGGTGCACTTCAGTCATTTCCACATTGTATTCCGGGAAACGATTCATCAGGCGGGCCAGGTACGAATTCACCTTCATGAAAATATTTACCCCGAGGCTATAGTTGGAACTCCAGAACAGGGTATGTCCACCTTCTTCCACTTCCTTTTTCAGGGCAGGCAATGCTTCGGTCCAGCCGGTTGTGCCACACACGATGGGAACCCCGGCAGCAAACGAACTGCGTATATTGCCCACCGCCACCGATGGCACCGAAAATTCAATTGCCACATCGGCACTTTTGTAGGCATCGGATGTAAAATCATCACGGTTGTCGATGTCGATGATACACACAATTTCATGTCCGCGTTCCAGGGCAATGCGTTCGATAATTTTGCCCATCTTGCCATATCCAATTAATGCAATCTTCATATCAAGTTCAAAAAAAGGTCGAAGCTTTTATCCTGTAAACGCAGGCACTTTCGGAGCATCGGCCGATAACTAATCTAATTTACTTATTTAATATTGTCCAATCCCCAGCAACACCAGCGTACAGGCAACTTCCACCTGAATTCCGTTTTTTTCCAGTAACTGCTCAAATTCCGGATTTTCGGTTCCGGGATTAAAAATAACCCGAACAGGCTTCAACGAAACCACATAGTCGTAATAATCAGGTTGATTTTTCGGACCCACATACAGCGTAACAGTATCCAGACCCTCGTAGGCTTTTTTCTCTGTGTCGATGGTGCGGCCAAAAATCACATCGGGACGCAAACCCAGCAGTTCAATTTCATGACCGTAGTTCAGCAATTTTTCAGCGGCTTTGTACGAATACCGCTCGGGGTTGTTGCTGGCCCCTATCACTAATGTTTTTTTCATATCAATCAATTTGTACATGCCGTACGATATTCATACGGCCAATTCTATATCGTTAAATAAAAATCCAGGGTTTCAAAAATTTGCTCTTTCGAAGCTGTGCAATTAATGCGTATATCGCCGATACCACCCAGTAAAGTGAAATTCACAAAACCCGAATCGTTTTTCTTGTCGTGCGTCATCAATTCGTACAGCTCCTCATAATCGCCACAGGCAAAGTCCAGTTTGCCGTAATATTCAGCCATCATGTACTTAAGCCGCAGTAACTCCTCCTTTGGAAAACCCAGCTGCACATGCGAAAGGTACAGTTCGCACAACAGGCCCCACATCACGGCATAGCCATGTAGCGCAGGACGATGCACCCGGTGCGAGTAGCTTTCGAAAGCATGTCCGAAGGTATGTCCCAGGTTCAGCGCCTTACGGATATTCATTTCGGTAGGATCCTGTTCAACAACACGCTCCTTGATGCGCACACTGCGTTCCACCAGCACCCGGAGTTCATCAAAATCAACCTCTTCCAGATCAAAAGCCAGCACGTCCTTCCATTCCTGAGGAGTATCAATGAGCGCGTGCTTCACCATTTCAGCATAGCCCGAACGCAAATTCGCTGCATCCAGACTTTTGAAAAACTGCACATCGATAATCGTCTGCTCAGCAGGATTAAACACTCCCACCTCGTTTTTCAGACCCATAAGGTTGATACCCGTTTTTCCACCGGTAGCAGCATCCACAGCACCCAGCAAGGAAGTAGGAATATTAATGTAACGAATTCCCCGTTTAAATGTCGAAGCTGCAAATCCACCCAAATCCGTAATCATACCGCCACCCAGGTTGATAAAGAGCGACTTACGGGTAGCACCGCTGCTGCTCAGAAATTCCCAAATGTGTACAGCAGCCCCGATATTCTTGTGTTCATCGCCGGCTTTCACTGTGATGATACGACTATCGGCCGGTAAACCGCAGCTGTGCAAATAAGGTAAACATTCGCGGGCAGTGGTGGTATCGGTAAGCACATAACAATCGCTGCCCGGTTGAACCCCGATAGCACGCGAAAGTTCAGCCTGTAAGTCGCTGGTTATGACAGTAGGATTCGCAATAATCATCTTCCTTTTTTCTACAAAAATGCAAAGATAAAACTTTTCTGTCGAAATGACCCCAAATTGAAATTTATTCATCATTTTCAGGCCTTTTCGCATCAAATTGTAAAATATCGGCTCCCGCTTATTAATATTTCTGAAAAAATTAGGAATACATGAAGATATGTTCATATATTTGCACGTGATTTAAAAAACACAATTGTCATGCAGGAAATTTTACAAATGGACGAAGCCGCCTACACACTAAAGGCCATCTCACACGGGACACGATTGTGTGTAATTTCGCTATTGGCCGATAACGAAGAAATGAATGTATCGGAGATAGGCGAGAAACTGAAATGCGAGCAATCGTTACTATCGCACCACTTAACCGACATGCGGGCAAAAGGGATATTAAATTGCAGGAGAGATGGGAAAAACTGTTTTTATTCCTTAAAGAACAAACAAATCACCCGCATTCTGGATTGTATTAAAAGTTGTAACTGCGAAGAATAATATGGACGTACAGGCATTACTAAAGAAACATTACCTCAAGCTCATCGGCATAGCCGTGGGTTTAGCTGGAGGATATCTATATTATCATTTTATCGGATGTAATTCAGGCAGTTGTCCTATTACTTCCAATCCCTGGATAAGCACCTTGTACGGCGGGCTGATTGGTTATCTGTTATTCGATTTATTCAAACCCAAAGCAAAAAAAGACGATGTATAGTACTTTTCACATAGCCAAATCGCAGTGTATGACCTGCAACAATGAGGTGCTCAAACAACTGGGAACATTGCGTGGAGTGTTTGGTGCCGAAATGGACCGCATCGACGGGAGCATTGTGGTAAATCACACCGATGAAATTTCGCGTGAAGAAATTGGACGGAAGCTCGACGAACTGGGCTGGAAAGAACTGGAAAACGGAAACCAGGAAGAAGTTCCGTACGATGATCCCTCTATTTGGGGATGCGCTCTCTAATTACTCATTTATCATTAATCAATAATAATTTAACAGTATGAACAAACTCCTGGTCGCTTCATTAGCCCTGATTCTCATCGCCTTTACAGCCTGTGGCAATCAGACCAAAGAAAAAGCAACAGAAAACAACGTTGAAAATAGCACAACAAAAGAAACAAAAAAAATGGGAACAATTAAATTGACCAAAGCCGAATTTCTGACCAAAGTGGCCAACTATGAGGCAAATCCTTCCGAATGGAAGTACCTGGGCGACAAACCCTGTATCATTGACTTCTATGCCGACTGGTGTGGACCCTGCAAAACCATTGCACCCATCCTGGAAGAACTGGCTAAGGAATACGATGGACAAATTTACATTTACAAGGTAGATACCGAAAAAGAACAGGAACTGGCTGCAGCCTTTGGTATCCGTAGCATTCCATCGCTTCTCTTTGTTCCGATGAACGAACAACCTCAGATGGCTCAGGGAGCACTTCCAAAGGCAACCTTCAAAAAAGCCATCGACGAAGTGTTACTCAAAAAGACTAACTAACATGCATTGACTTTTTTTATTGAACGGAGCACCCGGATTGTATCGACAGTCCGGGTGCTTTCGTTTGTTCGCGAAAAGAGTGTTACATTCCGACAAACAATCAATATAAAACAATTACAAAAAAAATCAGACAACAGAAATAGTTAACACATAAAAATTGAATTAAATAGTCAATTAGTTGAGATTTTGGTCAATATTGTAAATATTTTACTAATTTTGCACAATCCACTCACTAAAAAACATATCCAACTAAATCTCAAACAATTAAATAAAATTTACTGTATGAAAAAGCTAACAATCTTATTACTGACCACTTTTTTTGTTTTTCTGTCAAGTCGGTGTACATTTACAGATGACATAGAAAAACTCACCAATCTTGCAACCGATTCTCTGAGTCTGATACTTGGAACCCCGGTTTTTGACACTGGCCTTCAACTATCACTGAAAAATGCAAAAACCAATGATTACATTGAAGATGAAGAGGTAACTGTAACTGTAACCGGAAAAGACGCTGGAATCGTATACAATAACCTTGGAATCAAGTCAAGCGCCTACAAGACAAAACTGGGGATCATCCATCTGATTCTGGATCCCACAAAAACTGATTCTGCATCGATGTTAACCACACCTAAAGAATTTGACTTACAAATTACTGCCCCGGGCTACACTTCGGTTACCCAACGTGTTCAGTTCGACCGAAAAACCACACGTTTAGTAACGGTTAGTCTTGTGAAACTCGATGATGCTCCGGAGGGTGTAGCGGTGGCCAGCTCTCCCGGCTTTGCCAATTCAAGTGCTTCAGGCTCTACAACAAACACTGGGACCCTTGACCTAAATGGAGGAGATCAACAACTGAAGCTCGAACCTGGCGTAGTACTTCTGGATGCCACTGGAGGTGCTGTTACAGGTTCAGTTACTGCTAATGTTTTATATTACGACCCCACAGCTGATAATGCCAGTTCTGTTTTTCCAGGTGGAATAGATGCATCGGTAAAATTTGAAGACAATAAAGAGGATATTGTCCGATTTGAACCTGTTGGATTGTTTAATATCAAATTAACAGCCGGCGGGAAAAGCGTAAAAACCTTCTCTAATGGCGGTTTAACTTTAAAAACAGAAATAGCGGAAGGCACTATCAACCCGTCCACCAACCAACCATACAAGGAAAATGACCAGGTTGGTATGTGGAGCCGGGAAGAAGGATCAGGTGGATGGAGTTTTGAAAAAAACGCAACAGTAAAAATGGTCAATGGCCAACTTATACTGGAAGAAACTGTGACTCATCTTTCCGATCACTTATTTTCCTCTTATCGGGATTATTGTACTCAACGTATAAATATTAACTTTACGGGCAAGGTTTCATCCAATGATCTTAAAAAATGGTCGCCTGATGACTTTGTAGCTAAAGCAGATTATTTTGAGGTTACACCAGATGGAAAAGAAGTTCCTTATGATTATAATTGGATTTATATTGATGATGACGGAACTATATCTGCCTATAAAACAAGTACTTATTTAAGAAAATTTGGCAGTGGTATAAAATTAAAAATCATTCCATCGCCACAAAACTTTAGAAAATTAAATTTCAGTCAAACGGTATTTAATTTACCTGATAACTGTGATGATGTCACTTTTAACATCACGGTTACCGAAACATCAGCTCCTAACAACATGTTGGATATCAATTTCGATTT
Source organism: Paludibacter sp. (assembly GCA_034002585.1). Lineage (GTDB taxonomy): Bacteria > Bacteroidota > Bacteroidia > Bacteroidales > Paludibacteraceae > Paludibacter. The sequence goes on along the minus strand of JAVFAG010000094.1, from coordinate 1,564 downwards.
AGCTGTTTCTTCAGGACCAGTGGTTGTTAAGCCCAATATGGAAATTAAATATCGTAAAACTGGTTCAGGAAGCTCATATAACTCTACAAAACTAGTTAACGGAAAAGGAAAAATGGCCATTGAATTAAGTACCGATTATGACATACTGGTTACCTTAGGTGCCAATCAGGGAAAAGGAAAGATTAAAGTTGAAGCCATTAGTCCAACACGTTTTCGAATAACTCTTTCAGCATTATCATTAGGAAATCAAACCAACAGCGCACCGATGGTCATTGATACTGAAAAAGCAGCCGATGGTAGCTTAACAGTAATATACAAAGTGGAAGTGGACGCCGCTGTTCTAAATCAATTAATGTAAAAACCCTCCAGCATTTACCTGCACCTGTAAACTGTGCAGGTAAATGTACACCAACAAACACCTACTAATATGAATAAAGTATTGATTTTACCGGTACTCATGCTGCTGATGAGTACTCCAACTGTACATGCGCAGGAAAGTTCGTCGAAGAAAATCGGATTAGCCATCGGAGGAAGTGCCTCAACCAATGGATTGGGATTTAGTGTTATCGCTGCTTTGAACCGATCAATTTCGGTTCGTGTGGGTTACGAATCGCTTACACAATCGTTTGCCGAACCTTTTGTATACGGTATCGAAGATATTGATTTCAACATCACACCGAATATCAAAGTGGGTGGTATTACTGCCAATGTTGATTTCTACCTGCTAAAAGGGCTTTACCTTACCGGTGGTGTGGTTCAGACCAATTTCGACCTGGGTGTGAATCTTATCCCGAAAGAACCGATGATGATTGGTGAGATTGAGTACCAGCCGGAAGATATCGGCGAATTGAATGTGTCGATTCTTCCAGAACGTCGCCTTTCGCCCTATGCAGGCTTAGGTTTCGGAAGAACTATCTCCAGAGATAAAAAACTGGCTTTAAATTTTGAGCTGGGCGCTTATCACATGGGATCGTATGTAATCGGCATGACCGGGACTGGTTTGTTGCAGGGCAATTCGGATAATGAATCGGTGAAGCGAATTAATACTGTGTTGAGTGATTTCAGCTGGAGCGGAATCTATCCGGTTGTAAAACTGGGATTGTCGTTCAGGATATTTTAACCCTAAAGTATGTAAAAAAGAACAGCCAATTGAAAGATTAATTTTTCAAAAGGGACACTTCTAACTTTAAATTACTATTTTAGATAACCCGCTGTAAAGGTGTGTAACTATCACCCTACAGCGGGTTGTTTGATTTAAAACACAATATAATCATATGTTCACAATGCGGGATTTACTGACAAAAATATTTTATTTCCGCATGAACATTTACATATAATAACATGTTTACGAATTTAGATGTCATTTTATCAAAAATAGATAAACATTTCAAATGATTGCTTACTGATCTCAGTTTGCCAGGTTAAGCAAGAAATAACTTTATTCTATTCATTTAAAAAATTACTGTATGAAGAAGCTATTATTGGTAGTAATGACCATTTCTTTTGTGGTACTCACCAGTCGATGCACGTTTACCGAAGACATCGAGAAACTATCGAATCTGGC
>JAVFAG010000093.1:0-10292 GCA_034002585.1 Paludibacter sp. | reverse complement strand
GAACGCTGTTTCGGAAAATGAGCAAAACTGAAGATCTTAAATGGGTATCGCGTGTAACCCTTCTGGGCGACACTACCGCTTTCGATCACCTCACCCGCAAATACCAGTCGTCCATCCGAAGGTTTTTCCTGAACCTGACGATGGGCGACACCCAGCTGAGTGACGATCTGGCACAGGATACCTTCATCAAGGCTTACCTCAACCTGAGCAGTTTTCAGGGGCTGGCAGGATTTTCGACCTGGCTGTACCGGATTGCCTACAACGTGTATTACGATGCGGTACGATCGAGGAAGTTTACTTCGGAAATCGATGAACAAGAGGTGAATCGCACGTACCAGGCAGAAAACGACTTCTCGGGATCAAAACTCGATGTGCAACAGGCGTTGAGGCTCTTGCGAAAAGAAGAACGAACGGCCATTTTGCTGTTTTACATGGAGGATAAAAACCATAAAGAGATAGCAAAAATCATGGATGCCCCGCTGGGGACCATCAAAACCTACATCCTGAAAGGGAAAGAGAAAATGGGAAAATATTTACAGGAAAACGGATATGAAGCCGGCATGGCGTGACCGAATGCAGGCAGAAAAAAATGGATTAAAATGAAAACAGACAGAGAAGATACGATGATCCGGGCATTTATGCAGGAAAACAAACAGGAAATGCCCGATGTGTTTTTTTCACGGAAGGTAATGCAAAAGCTACCGCCGGTACGTAGCAGCAAGGAGTGGATCGTGATTCCGTTTGCCGCGCTGGGAACCTTGCTTGCCTGGATGCTGGGTACGGTAAAACCGTTTGTCATCAGCATGCCCGACAATTTCAATATTTATTACCTGCTGGGGGGGGTGGCTGTTATACCTTTTGTTTTTCTTGCGTTGTTTTACATCCGCGAACGAAAAATACAGCTACTTTAAAAAAGAAGTTTCAAATACAAACCACTCTCAACTAAAATCGTACGAATGACGACCGTTTGGCAGGAAGCCTGCTGATGGGTGTATTGTTGCCGAAAAGAGCCATTATCGTTTTAACAGATGCACTGTACCTGCTACCAACCGCTGCATCACCCAGATTAAAATAACGCGCATCGAAATAGGGCAACTGTCCTTCGAATCTCCCTTTTATCGTAGTTTTATCATCCAGCGTAAAATCAAAATCCAATCGCGTATTGTTACCCGAATACGCTACCTTCATCGTTCCCTCCTGAATATATTTCATAATGGTAAACATCGGATTTTTCTCCAGGAAATACACAAATGCACCCACTTCCAGTTTCTGACCATCAATTTCAAGAATTTCTCCCGGAGCAATATTAAAAGGAGCTGAATTCTTGCTCACAGCATAAGTACCTTCAGGCAGAAGAGTATCGGACGCCGCAACAAAAATATCCTCGAGGTAGAGGTACTGACCAATGCCCACCAGATTAGATGTGGAGTCGACCGAAAGCTCTTTGGTGAGTAAGGAAAGACTCAGAACGTTTTCACTAATTCCATATTCGCCATAGTAATTGCCCCAGAAATCGGCATATCCCCAGGTATAAACTGGTTCCGCTTCATACTCATACACCGATGGTTCCCTTTTTTCACAGGATGAAAGAATGAACAGAAGAGCAAGTGCAGGGATAAAAAGTCGGTTCATGAAGCTGACGAATTGATTTTAATATAGCGCACCGGATAGAGGGCTGCCAGGAAACCCATCACCAATACAGTACTAAAAACTATAATTAAGTCGGAAAATTGTGTAGCAGCCGGATATTTATCAATAATATAGCCCGCACCAAGGCGAATAATTCCCAGATGTTCCTGCAGCAACGATAGCCCGGCGCCGAGAATCAGTCCGGTTACAGCGCCCACTGCGGAAATAAGCCATCCTTCCAACAGGAAAATTTGTTGAATCAGCGGACGGTCGGCACCCAGGTTGCGCAGGGTTACAATGTCGGCCTTTTTATCAATGATAAGCATCGAAAGCGCGCCTATCACATTGAACACCGCAATGAGCAGTATAAAACTGAGTATGAGAAACGTAATCCATTTCTCAATACGCATAATGGTGAAATAGCTTTCCTGCTGTTCGTAACGATCCCTGAGCTGAAAACCGGAACCTAGCATCGCCGACAGTTCATCCTTTACTTTGTGAACATCGGCACCCGGCTTCAATTTTAATTCAATAGCGGTTACCTCTTCGGGAGCATATTCGAACAACTCGCGGGCCAGGTTGAGCGACACCAGCAGGTATTGGTTATCGTACTCGTTTTGCTGAATCGAGAAAATACCCGACATAAACACGGCCGATTCGATAAAGCTTTTTTCGGGTCGGAGCATGTTGATACGCTGGTTACGCTTTGGCGCGTAGATATACAACGGATCGATAAAATACGACCCTAAGCCCAGTGTGGAAGCAACACCCAGTCCGGCAACTGCCCGTTCGAAGGCCCCATCGTAGAGCGTAAATTCTCCTTCGAATAAGATGCTATCGATATGGGTCAACGCCCTGAAGTCCGTTTCATTCACCCCTTTAATCATGGTCGGCATTTGCTTATCGCGAAATCTTAGAAGGGCATTCTCCTGCACTACTTCCGAAAAAACCTCCACCGATGCAAGATTACGCACGCGTTGAAATTCAGGCGTATCGATGCTGAAATGTTTACCTTCGGTGAGGGTAATTTTAAGCTCCGGATCGAAATCGGAAAACAAGCCTGTAAAGAGCTGTTCAAAGCCATTGAAAACCGAAAGCACAATCACCAGCGCCATTGTCCCGATTGCCACACCTGCCGATGAAATCCCCGAAATGACATTAATGGCATTGTGCGATTTCTTCGAGAAGAGGTAGCGCCGCGCAATCCGGAACGAAAACCGGAGGCGGGCTTTTTTGGAGACTGATTGCGCAGTAACTGATTCAATCATGGAAACTTATGCGATTTATTGCTCTTCCGTTTGCTCATCGGGACTCAACGGCGAGGGAGGATCCTGTTGCAGTAGTTTATCGATATTCTCGAGGTAATCGAGCGTATCGTCAAGGTGAAACACCAAATCGGGAATGATGCGCAACTGATTTTTAACCCGTTTACCCAGCTCAAACCGGATTTGCTTCGTATCCTGTTTTACCTGTTCGATGGTAGCCGTCACTTTATCGGCTGGAAAAACGCTCAGGCTCACGTGCGAGATGCTCAGGTCGGGACTGATTTTCGCATTGGTAACGCTGATAATGACGCCGTGCATTTTTTTTGCGTACAGCATAAAGATTTCGCCCAGTTCTTTTTGAAGCAGGCGCGCTATTTTCTGTTGTCTGGTAGTTTCCATATATCCTCCTGCCCTTGCGGGCGATTATTAGTACAGCCTTCGTTCGGTTAGCTTACAGCTCGCCGGTGAAGATCGCATTTGTTTTACACCCTTCGTTCGGTTAGCTCTTAGCTCCCCTGCGAAGATTGCTTTTATTTTACAGCCTCCACTCGAAGCCGTCTTTTGTGTCTTTAATTTCAAAACCCAGTGCCGAAAGCTCATTCCGGATGCGGTCGCTCGTTGCCCAATCCTTGTTTTTCTTCGCTTCCAGGCGAATATTGAGCAACAAATCAACGGCCTTCTGATAAGCTTCCACCCCTGAACCCTGAGTTGCCTCTTCCTGAAGACCCATCAGATCTTCAAGGTAAAGCTTAAATACTGCTTTCAGTTCCTCTAATTCATTTTCCGAAATGACGGCCTTGCCATCGTGCACCAGGTTGATGGTTTTCAGAGCATCGAACAGGTTCGAAATCACGATCGGCGTGTTGAGGTCGTCGTTCATCGCCGCTTCGCAGCGCTGGCGCAATCCGTTTAAGGAAGAGTCGGATTTATCACCCGAAGCAGCCTGGCCCAATGAGGGTTCCTCAACTCCCGGTGCGACCTGGCCCGACGAGGCTTGCTCAACTCCAGCTGTTGCCACTTTCTGTCCGCCTGATTTTAACTTTTGCAGCCTTGCATACCCTTCGAGCAGTCGTTCAAGACCCTTTTCCGAAGCTTCCAGTGCCTCGCTGCTGAAATCAACCGTACTCCGGTAATGTGCCTGCAGGATGAAGAAACGGATGGTCATGGGACTAAACGCCTTATTGAGCAACGGATGGTTACCGGTAAAGAACTGTTCGAGCGTAATAAAATTCCCCAGCGACTTGCCCATCTTCTGCCCACCAATTGTAATCATATTGTTGTGCATCCAGTAGTGCACCGAGTCTTTCCCCAGTGCAGCGCAGGACTGAGCAATCTCGCATTCATGGTGGGGAAACATCAGGTCCATACCTCCACCGTGAATATCGAACTCTTCGCCCAAATATTTGGTACCCATCGCCGAGCACTCCATGTGCCAGCCGGGAAAACCTTCGCTCCAGGGCGCCTTCCAACGCATGATATGTTCGGGTGACGCTTTTTTCCAAAGCGCAAAGTCCACACTGCGGCGCTTCTCGCTTTGTCCGTCGAGCTCGCGGGTGGTCTCCAGCATTTCCTCTACATTGCGGCCCGAGAGTTTCCCGTAACGGTAATCCTTGTTGTACTTTTCCACATCAAAATACACCGACCCTTCGCTTTCGTAGGCATATCCTGCATCCAGAATTTTCTGAGTAAACTCAATCTGCTCCATGATATGTCCCGATGCATGCGGTTCAATACTGGGTGAAAGCACATTGAGCGCCTCCATGGCTTTGTGGTAGCGGTTGGTATAATATTGCACCACCTCCATCGGTTCCAATTGGTCGAGCCGTGCTTTTTTAGCTATTTTATCCTCACCGGCATCGGCATCGTTTTCAAGATGGCCCACATCGGTGATGTTACGCACGTAGCGCACTTTGTACCCCAAATGTTGAAGGTAGCGGAACAGGATATCGAAGGTGATGGCCGGCCGGGCATGCCCCAGGTGTGGGTCGCCATACACGGTGGGACCACAGACATACATACCCACATTGGGAGCATGCAATGGTTCAAACAATTCCTTTTTGCGACTCAGCGTATTGTAAATAAACAACATAGTTTCGTTATTTATGATTCTTTATTCAAAAAGCTTTCCCATACGGGCTTGCGGGATTTTACCCAGGTGTTTGTACGCCAGCTCGGTGACTTCACGGCCGCGGGGGGTACGTTTCATAAATCCTTCTTTGATGAGGAAAGGCTCGTACACTTCTTCCAGCGTTCCCGGGTCTTCGCCCAAAGCCGTGGCAATGGTGGTGAGGCCCACCGGTCCACCGCTGAACTTGTCGATGATGGTATTCAGAATCTTATTGTCGATTTCATCCAGACCGTATTTATCGATGTTCAGCGCTTCGAGCGCATAGCAGGCAATCTCATGATTAATAATACCGTTACCTTTCACCTGGGCAAAGTCGCGCACACGGCGCAACAGAGCATTGGCAATACGGGGTGTTCCACGGCTCCGGCTTCCTATTTCTGCAGCCGCCTTCGCCTCAATGGGCACTTGTAGCAAACCGGCTGAGCGTTTGATAATGCCTGTAATCACTTCCAGATCGTAGTACTCGAAATGCGAATTAATCCCAAAACGGGCGCGCAAGGGAGCGGTCAGCAACCCACTACGGGTTGTCGCCCCTATCAGCGTAAACGGATTCAGGTCGAGTTGAATAGAACGGGCTGAAGGTCCCTTATCGATCATAATATCAATTCGATAATCCTCCATTGCCGAATACAGGTATTCCTCCACGATGGGACTCAGGCGGTGAATCTCGTCGATAAACAGCACATCGTTGGTTTCCAGACTCGTAAGCAACCCAGCCAGATCACCCGGTTTATCGAGCACCGGACCTGAAGTAATCTTGAAACCCACATTCAGCTCGTTGGCAATAATACTCGACAAGGTAGTTTTACCCAGTCCCGGAGGTCCGTGCAACAGCACATGGTCGAGCGATTCACCACGCATACGGGCGGCCTGAACAAAAATCCTCAGGTTTTCAATAATCTTGGACTGGCCGCTGAAATCGGCAAACGACAAGGGACGAAGGGCGTTTTCGAACTCCTTCTCCCCGTTGCGATTATTGCGAATATCAAAATTTTCGTCCATATAGTGCACTTAAATCAAGTCCGGTTCAGGGGAAATATAAATTCAATATTGAATGATCACTTACTTCCTCGCCAGCCAGCCTGCAAAAATACAAAAATAAGACGGGATAAGAAAATCATGTTTTATTTCCAGCTTTTCATGACAGTCAAACTTACAATCTATCAGTGCCTGAGTATAATTTAACATAAATATGACGCAAAACTATTCATAACAACGACACATTGATAGTTTATCAGATTGAATTATTTATTTATGATATTATATTGCCATTTTTTACGACACTTTGATTACTTTTGCACATCATACAAATCATTTTGAAACATAAACACTAAAAATAACTACTTTATGACAGCAGCAGCCGTAGTAGCACTACGTTACCGCCTTCCTTTTGTTTTGATCGCAATAGTAGCCCTGGTTTCACTGATTCCGGTGGATTACACGACCCTTGTACCTGAAGGTATTCTCACAGAAATAAACCACGCCGACACCTCCTGGTTGTTGATGGCGTCGGCACTCGTATTATTAATGACGCCCGGACTGGCCTTTTTCTATGGCGGAATGGTACGTTACAAAAATCTGGTTTCCACCCTGTTGCAAAGCTTCATCGCCCTGGGCATAATCAGTGTTTTGTGGATAGTTGTGGGCTTCAGCATGGCTTTCGGCGACAGCATTGGCGGTATTATCGGCAATCCGACTACCTTTATGATGTTCAAAAATGTCGGATTTACGCCCAATCCTGATTTTGGCGCTACCATTCCATTTGCACTGTTTGCCATGTTCCAGTTGAAATTTGCCATAATCACTCCTGCGCTTATCACTGGTGGACTGGCCGAGAGGGTACGTTTTACTTCGTTAATGTTATTTATTATATTGTTTTCGTTGTTTATTTATGCACCACTGGCCCACTGGACCTGGCATCCGGAAGGCTTTTTACGCAAATGGGGTGTTCTTGATTTTGCCGGTGGCACAGTGGTACATATTTCAGCAGGTTTTGCAGCACTCGCGGGTGCCATTTTCCTGGGCAAACGTAAGAATGTGAATTCCCATGCCCGTCCGGTGAATATCCCCTACATTCTGCTGGGAACCGGATTGCTATGGTTCGGCTGGTTTGGTTTTAATGCAGGATCGTCGCTGGCAGCCGACGAACTGGCAGTGCGGGCCTTTGTGAATACCAACCTGTCATCAGCCACCGCCATGCTTACCTGGTTACTGGCCGATGGAGCCCTGGGACGTAAACGTTCGGCAGCAGGAGCAGCTATCGGTGCGGTGGTAGGTCTCGTGGCTATCACTCCGGCAGCAGGTTTCGTAACAGTCGGACAAAGTATCTTTATCGGGTTTGTTGCTTCAATTGTTAGTTACACAGCTGTTCAACTCAAATCGCGTACGAATATCGACGACACACTGGATGTTTTTCCCTGTCATGGTCTGGGAGGAATCACCGGGATGCTGCTCACAGGAGTTTTCGCGGTGGAAGCTGGCGAGGGCGTGGGGCTTATTCACGGAAATATTGAGCGGTTCCTCTATTATCCTCTTGCGTTGGTAATTGTGAGTGTGTTTACTTTTGGCGGGTCCTATCTTCTGTACAAGATTACCGATAAAATAGTACCATTGCGTGTGAGCAGTGAGCAGGAAGACGCTGGTCTCGACATCACCCAGCATGGCGAACGTGCCTTTGATTTCTCGAAAGAATAAGTGTTGTAAGTTGACATAAAACCAATTATCTTTGCAGACAACTAAGATAATTCATTTTCAGCTCACCTGTGGAAGACTTCCACAGGTGAGTTGATTGTTCAAACAACATACAAGTATGAAAAAATTCCTCCTGATTCCTTTGCTGTTTTGCTTTTTAGCTCCGGTATTTTCACAAGCCATCGTCGATACGTTGAAAGTATTTTCTCCCTCGATGAATAAAGAAGTAAAATCGGTCATCGTTTTACCTGAGAATTACACGCCAAAGAAGTTATACCCCGTAGTGTACTTACTGCACGGATACAGTGACAACTATTCTAAATGGGTACGTACGGTACCTTCCATCAAGGCATTAGCCTCACGTTTTGAAATGATTATCGTTTGCCCCGATGGTGCTTTCAGCAGTTGGTATGTCGATAGTCCATTTGATCCGGCTTTTCAGTACGAGACCTATATCACCAAAGAACTCAGGGAATATGTTGAAAAGGAATATTCAGCGTTGAAGAACCGCGAAAACCGCGCTATTACCGGTTTGAGCATGGGAGGCCACGGAGCTTTGGTATTGGCCATGCGCAACAAGCATTTGTATGCACATGCTGGCAGCATGAGTGGGGTAACCGACCTGATGACTCTTGATCGCGATCTGGACCTGACAAAACGGTTGGGCAAAAAAGAAGAAAACACAGAGCGCTGGAAGAAGCACTCGGCCTTTTACTTAGCCGAAGATTTGAAAAACGGTGAGCTCAACCTTAGCATTGAGTGTGGTACCGGTGATTTTCTGTTCGGGGCCAATCAGCAATTTCATCAGAAATTAACCGAACTGAAAATCGACCACGACTACACGGTGCGCCCCGGCGTTCACAACTGGGACTACTGGACCAATGCCATTGAGTACCAGTTGTTGTTTTTCAACAGAGCGTTTAAGCGGTAAAACAAGCAAACTTCACTAAAAATTTGAATATGCCGGTAGCAGCATTCGTTTTTTGATGGATGCTTCACAACCAGTAATTCTTTTATGAAGTGTAGTTCAGCTGGCTTTCATGTACTTTTATCTCTTCGGGAGTAAATCGCGGCTTAATCAACCGTGCAGGGACGCCACCGATGATGGAATAAGGCGGGAATGATTTTGTTACCACCGAGCCGGCAGCTATCACTGAGCCACGACCTATCGTCACCCCTTTGAGGATGATAACCCGGGCCCCCGTCCACACATCGTCTTCAATCACAACAGGCAGGTCGCTTTCGGGCGATTTCTCTTCCACAAGATACATGTATTCTCCTATTACATCAATACGGTGATCGCCGGTGATAATGGTTGGAGAGGGCCCAAACACCACATAATTGCCAATCGTAAGTGAAGCTTCGGTACAGTAAATGGTCGAATTGCGGGGAATCAGAACATGATGTCCCACAGAAAGATTATTCAATCCCTTAAAATCGGACGAGGAAGGGCGCAGGTATACATTGCTGCCACAACTTTTCATGCTTTTTTTGTAGAAAAACGACAACAATCCATCGTAAATATATGGGATTGCTTTAGAAGCTGCTATAACAATAGAGTAGATATTCATTCCGAATGGGGTTTAATCAAAAGGCGGAACAAATGTACAAATTTTGCAACAATAATACTGAATCAAGCACTTTCTTAAGAAACTAATAGCCAGAGGCTTCTCAGGAAAGAGAAACCTGGATTTTTTATTTCGGTCACTGCTTGCGTATAAACAGCCAGAGGCTTCTCTTTCCGGAGAAGCCTCTCTATAATATTCAGAACCTGAGACCATTAGCATGAGTCACTACATTCGTGAAATTGCATGTGCCACGATATTCGTGTAAACCATCAGCGAATCAGGTTGAAAAAGGTTTTAAAACTGCTTGTTACAACTGCGGTCCGGCAACTTTCAAACCAATTGCTTCGCAGTTATCGCAATACTGTTCGAAGTTTTCGATGTATTTTGCGGCCAGTTCACGTGCTTTGCGTTCCCATTCTGCCTTTTCAGCATAGGTATCGCGCGGATCCAGAATTCCTTCCGAAACATTGTTCAATGCTTTTGGTGCGTACAGGTTCAACACCGGAATATGTACTTTTTCAGCACTTTCGATCGAACCATCGATGATAGCATCAATAATGGCACGGGTATCCTTAATCGAAATACGTTTTCCGGTTCCATTCCAACCAGTATTTACCAAATACGCTTTAGCACCGTATTTTTCCATCTTTTCTACCAAACGTTTAGCATACATGGTAGGATGAAGGGTTAGGAAAGCTTCACCAAAAGCAGGCGAAAACGACATCTGAGGAGTTGTAATTCCGCGTTCAGTTCCGGCTAACTTAGAAGTATAACCGCACAGGAAGTGGTATTGAGCCGATTTATCGTCGAGGACAGAAACCGGAGGCAACACACCGTAAGCATCGGCCGAAAGATAAATAATTTTAGAAGCATGTCCGGCACGTGAAGGCAACACAATTTTGCTGATGTGATGAATCGGGTAGGAAACACGGGTATTTTCCGTTTTCGAAACTTCCTTCGAAAAATCAGGAGTTCCATCTTCCTTAACAGTCACATTTTCGAGAAGAGCAT
>JAVFAG010000092.1:0-10501 GCA_034002585.1 Paludibacter sp. | reverse complement strand
TGTGCTACCCAAACCCCTAATTTACTACCTGATAACGAACCAAACATCACCGAATTATTCACCGGAATAGTTAGGCCCACAAAGCCCGACTCAAATTTATGCGAATCGTTGTGCAACATACGCGGTTTCTGTTCGTGTTCAGGAGTGAGCAATCCGAGCTCCACCATCAGCTGACATCCATTACAAATACCCAAACTCAGCGTATCCTTGCGTTGGTAATAGCGATCGAGTGTTGCCTTCGATTGTTCGTTATACAGGAATGCACCTGCCCAACCTTTGGCCGAACCCAATACATCAGAATTGGAGAAACCGCCGCAGAACACGATCATGTTTACATCGTCGAGTGTTTCGCGACCCGTAGCCAGGTCGGTCATATGCACATCTTTTACATCAAAACCAGCCAGGTACAACGAATACGCCATTTCGCGTTCTCCATTGGTACCCTTTTCGCGGATAATTGCCGCTTTGATACCCGAAGGCTGACGATCGGGTGACAAGTCAAACTGCGATAGCTTTCCTTTAAAGGAAGGATTGAACTGGAATTCAAGCGGCTGCTGTTTGTAGTTGGTAAAACGGGCCAGGGCCTGCGCTTCACCACTCTGACGACGGTCGAGAAGGTATGACGAACGGTACCATTTATCACGCAAGTCATTGATTGAGAAAGTATAGCACACTTTTTTCTTCGTAACTTCCAGACGGCGCTCTTCAATTGGAACCGCAATTTTGGCGTACGCAACACCGGCAGCTTCGAGGAGTTTTTCCACTGGTTTGCGATCCTTAACCTGAATCACCACACCCGGGTTTTCAGCAAATAAATTGGTAACAATTGAATTTCCTGCCAGTGAATCGAGGTTAATCGCCAATCCTCCTTTCGCGTTTGCAAAACACATTTCAGCCAATGTGGTAATCAAACCACCTTCCGAAATATCGTGACCAGCAAGTATCATATTGTGGGCAATCATCTCCTGAATAGCTTCAAAGGCAGCTTTGAAATACTCTGGTTCCTGAACCGTGGGTACTTCATTACCAATTTTATTCAGCGTTTGTGCCAGTACCGAACCACCCAGTTTCTGTTGGTCGAAGGAGAAATCGATGTAGTACAGGGTCGATTTGGGATCATTGACCACCACCGGGCTTACTGTTTTCTTTACATCGGTAACTTCGCCGGCTGCTGAAATAATTACTGTACCCGGTGAGAATACTTTTTCGCTTCCGTATTTCTGAGTCATCGACAGCGAGTCTTTTCCGGTAGGAATATTGATTCCCAACTCACAGGCAAAATTGCTACAGGCTTCCACTGCTTTGTAAAGACGAGCGTCTTCGCCCGGATTTTTACAGGGCCACATCCAGTTGGCACTCAGCGAAATGGTATCCATTCCATCTTTCAGCGGAGCCCAAACCAGGTTAGTTAGTGCTTCGGCAATAGCCAGCACTGAGCCCGCAGCCGGATCGGCCAACGCTGCCAACGGAGCATGTCCGATGGAAGTAGCAATACCCGTTTGTCCGCGATAATCCAGTGCAACAACACCCAGGTCGTTGAGCGGCAGTTGAATCTCGCCGGCACATTGCTGACGGGCAATTTTTCCGGTAATCGAGCGATCGACTTTATTAGTTAACCAATCTTTGCAAGCTACTGACTCCACCTGCAGGACATTTTCGAGATAGCTTTGCAGCTGATCCTCTGAAATTTCAACGGGTGCAAATGTTTCTTCGAGTGTTGTATCGGTAATCACCGTTTTAGGAGGCTTTCCGAACATATAATCCAGTCGCAGGTTGATGGGTTTTTGTCCATCGGCCTGTTCAAAAACAAATTCCATGTCACCGGTGGTTTCACCCACCACATACATCGGTGCCCGCTCGCGTTCGGCAATACGTTGTACCAGGGCCAGGTCTTCTTCTTTCATAAGAAGTCCCATGCGTTCCTGACTTTCATTGCCCACTATTTCTTTGGCACTAAGCGTAGGATCTCCAACCGGAAGCTTATCCACTTCAATTTTTCCACCAGTGGTTTCCACGAGTTCCGACAAGCAGTTGAGATGACCGCCTGCACCATGGTCGTGGATCGACACAATTGGGTTCGTATCCGACTCGGCAAGTGTACGAATGACATTGGCCACGCGTTTCTGCATTTCAGGATTAGCACGCTGTACGGCATTCAGCTCCACAGCATTGGCATAATGTCCGGTTTCCACCGACGACACCGCACCACCGCCCATACCGATGCGGTAGTTGTCGCCACCCATTACAACTACCTTCTCGCCCACTTCAGGAGTACCTTTCAGCGCATCCTTGCGATTACCGAAACCGACACCACCCGCCAGCATAATTACCTTATCATACCCGTATTTCTTGTTGTTTTCTTCGTGTTCGAAGGTCAGCAACGAACCGCAAATAAGCGGCTGACCAAATTTATTTCCGAAATCAGAAGCTCCGTTAGACGCTTTAATCAGAATTTGTTCCGGGGTCTGGTACAACCATTTACGGGCTTCAATGGCCGATTCCCAGGGACGGGCATCGTTGCGGGGATAGGAAGTCATGTATACGGCAGTACCTGCAATGGGTAAACTCGCTTTTCCCCCTCCGAGGCGGTCACGGATTTCGCCACCTGTTCCGGTAGCAGCACCATTAAACGGCTCTACAGTTGTCGGGAAATTATGTGTTTCTGCTTTCAGCGAAATAACCGATTCAATTTTCTTCGTTGTAAAAAAATCAGGTTTATCGCCCGAAACAGGAGCAAATTGTTCAATCTCCGGACCTGCATTAAAGGCCACATTGTCTTTGTAGGCCGATACAAGCTGATTTGGATTTTCTTCAGACGTTTTGCGTATCAACTTAAAGAGTGAATATTCTTTTTCCTCCCCATCGATGACAAAGGTACCATTGAAAATTTTATGGCGGCAGTGTTCCGAGTTAACCTGAGAAAAGCCAAACACTTCAGAGTCGGTCAGTTTACGGTTCACCTTACGGCTCACTTCGTTGAGGTATTCAATTTCGTCGGGGCTCAGTGCCAGACCTTCCTGCTCGTTGTAAGCAGCAATATCGTCGATAAACAGAATAGATTCGGGCTGTTTTTCAATTGTAAACAACTCCTGATTAAGCGATGTATAGATTCGTTCCAGCATCGGATCGTAAGACAAGGCACCCTGAACCGATGGGACTGAAGGTACCGGACGAAACTCTTCAATACGTAAAATGCCGCGAATCCCCATATTTTGAGTGATTTCAACGGCATTGGTACTCCAGGGAGTTATCATCTCGCGGCGTGGGCCGATAAAGTTACCTTCGACTACAGCTCCCAGAATAACTTCGGCATTACCAAATAGCCACACTAAACGTTCGGTTACCGCAGTATCGAGCGGCTGTTGGGATTGCACGGCAAAAACCACTTGTCGGGCAGTACGGAAAAATTGAATCATGATGTTTTTACGAATGATTTTTCAGGGTGCAAAGATAGTCAAAATCCGGCAGACCCCGAACAATTAAATTGCATTATTAAGGAGTTCTGATCGATAAAAAATGCCGGTTGCTGAAGCTGCAATTATGCATCTGATTCAGCAACCGGCATTTTATTTCGCGTACAACAAAGTTTTAACCAAAGAAAAATTTGTGAAGCTGACCGTAATGTTCACTGTACATTTTATAGGCATCCTCGATAATTTGTAAAGCCGTTTCCTTATCGAAAAATTTCTCTACCACCACGGTTTTATTCTCAAGCTTAGTATAATCTTCGAAAAAGCTCATGGTTTCCTGCATCACATGCGGAGGCAAATCCGACACATCGTTATAATGCGAAACGCTTGGATCACCAGCCGCCACTGCAATAATCTTATCATCAGCTTCACCGTTGTCGAGCATTCGCATTACACCTATCACCTTTGCTTCCACAATACACAGCGGTACCACCTCAATGCGCGACAGAATCATGATATCGAGGGGGTCCTTGTCATCACAATAGGTCTGAGGAATAAAACCGTAGTTATGAGGATAATAAACCGATGAGTACAAAACGCGGTCGAGACGCAACAATCCGCTGTCCTTATCCAGTTCGTACTTGGCACGGTTTCCTTTCGGGATTTCGATAATTCCTTTAATCACATCATTTTTGTCGGTCTGAGGCACTACCTGGTGCCAGGGATTGAAGTTACTTCTCATAGAATCTGGGCTGTATGATCGCTTGTTTTAACTTCTTTGGGTGTGATAATCCGTTCGATGATTCCTTCTTCGTTGATAATAAACGTAGTACGCAACATACCCATGTATTTTCGACCATACATCGATTTTTCGCCCCAGGTACCAAACAACTGAGATAAAGTCGTTTCAGTATCGGCAATGAGGTTGAAAGGTAAATTTTGTTTACTGATGAATCCCTGGTGCGACTTTGCACTGTCGGGACTTACACCTATCACTTCGTAACCTGCATTTCGCAATTCAGTGTAATTATCGCGGAGATTGCAGGCCTGGGCCGTACATCCTGAGGTATTGTCTTTGGGATAAAAATACAATACTATTTTTTTGCCTTTAAAATCAGACAAGCGCAGTTCTTTGCCCTCCTGATTGACTCCTAAAACATCGGGTGCCTTATCACCTACCTGTAATGCCATAGTTTTATTGTGTTAAAATTAATAAATCGAAATTAGTACTGCAAAAGTAACGAATAATATGGAACCTGCAAGGCAACAGTTACTGATTACTTAAATATTAACAGCATGATGATACACATGCATTTCACATTTTTTACAATCGAATTCGAGACGGAACCGTTGTTGACCATGACGAAGTGTTAATGGTCCGGCAACCGGCATAGTCTGACCTTCACGGGGACACCATCCCATCTCAAATTTGATACAATGTTTGGTAAACATAAGGGGTACTTTCTTTTCAGCTTTCACTTCAAATCCGGGATGCACTACTTCAACTCCGTGATTCAGGTAAAATTGTCTTGCATGTTCATTTGTGACATTTCCAAGGTAGGTTAATCGCTTTTCGGGATAAGCGACAGCAATACGCTGAGCAGGCTTCTCGCGTTGATATGCATTTTCCCGTGTTCGTTCAAGCTCTTCTACAGCACGACGGCGCCATTCATTCACGACCGAAGCAGGGATAAACCACGGTTTGGAAATCTTAATTTTAATCGATGATGCCTGAAATATAGTAGAGCCTAGTTTACCTAGTTGTTGTTGCAGGTTATCCTCCACGCCTTCACTTCTGCGCGCTTCCTGTTTTTCAACTTCGAACGACACACTAACCTGATAGCTGTCTTCATCTTTTAACTCGAGAACAAACCCTTGCTCTGCTTCCTTTAATACCATCGCCAAGGAAATCTTTCGTTCCGATGTATTGGATTTCAATGCTTTATCGAAAGCATGATCCTGATTTCTATACAATATTGTTCCGGGGGCTGGTTCCGGCATTTGATTCGGATAAATGCGGCAGGGTTTGTCAATCTTATTTACCGAAAAACCACTTAAACCTCCATGAGTAGTGATAAAACACAGTCCATCACCAGGATGTAATTCCTTAGAAGTCTCAACATCGATAAAGTTTCGACCTACGGCTGTTACTTTGCCAATGAATTCGCCCAGGGATTTGGGTGTTTCTGGTTGATGAATCCCCGAATGCCTTCCATTTAAAAAATAATCGGTTGCCGAACGACGAAAGCTCTTTTCGGGATCGGGAGTAAAAAACACAGTTGTTCGTCCGGATGAAGACCGGATGTACCTTCCTTGCGAAGCATCAATAACATCATCCAGTTTTTGACGATAGTAGGCCGTGATATTTTTCACATACTCCACATCCTTCAAACGACCTTCAATTTTCAGGGAAGTTACTCCGGCATCGAGCAATTCCTGAAGCGAATCTGATAAATCAAGGTCTTTCAGTGACAAAAGATGCTTTGAACGTTCCAGTTGATTACCATCACCATCGTACAAGTCGTAGGATAAACGGCAGTACTGGGCACATTCGCCGCGGTTAGCACTGCGTCCGCTCATTGCCTGACTGATATAGCACTGACCACTGTAGCTTACACACAAGGCACCGTGAACAAAGACTTCAAGCTCTACAGCAGTATTCTCAGCAATATTCTGTATTTGCCGTAAAGTTAGCTCCCGGGCCAACACGACCCTTGAGAAACCTGCTTTTTCCAAAAACTGAACTTTTGAAAGTGTCCGGTTATCGGTTTGGGTACTCGCATGAATGGCGATTGGCGGCAAATCGAGTTGCAGTATGCCCATATCCTGAATGATTACAGCATCGGCACCTGCATCGTACACTTCCTGTATCAATTGGCGGGCTTCGGGTAACTGTTCGTCGGTAAGAACGGTATTAATTGCAACAAACACCTTCACCCGAAAGCGATGAGCATACCGTACCAGTTCGGCAATATCGGCAACAGAATTTCCGGCAGCTGCGCGGGCACTAAAGCGATCGGCACCAATATACACCGAATCGGCACCATGATCGACTGCGGCGATTCCACATTCGAGGTTTTTAGCCGGAGCCAGAAGTTCGATTGCCCGCATACTTCCTTACTGAATGAGATTCAAATCGTACGGCGTTTCCTGATAAACGAAGTAGTTCAGCCAGTTGGTAATCATCAGGTTGGCATGACTACGCCAACGCACAACTACGCCCTGGGCAGGATCGTCGTTGATATAATAATTTCGTGGCAGCTGAATGGGCAATCCTTTTTCCAAATCGCGAACATATTCCTGATGCAAGGTATTGGGTGAATATTCCGAGTGGCCGGTGATGAAAAACTCACGTCCATTGCGCCCCATAACCATATACACACCTGATTCAGGCGATTCCGACAGGATAGTCAAATCAGGATGATTTCGGATATCCTCTGCCCTCACTTCTGTATGCCGACTGTGTGGCACATAAAACACATCATCAAAACCTCTGAAGATAGGATTCAGCGGATTGTGAATATGATGCTCAAATACGCCAAACATTTTTTCCGACAGAGGATACTTGGGAATACCATAGTAATGATACAGTCCGGCCTGCGAAGCCCAGCAGATAAACAAGGTAGAAGTCACGTGTTTACGCGACCAGTCGAGAATTTTGACCATCTCGGGCCAGTAGTCCACTTCTTCGAAGGGAAGATGTTCGACCGGTGCTCCGGTGATAATCATACCGTCATAGTTGCTTTTGCTTATCTCATCAAACTTTTTGTAAAAGGCCATCATGTGCTCAATGGGCGTATTGCGTGACACATGACTTTCAAGTTGCATAAAATCAAGTTCAATTTGAAGAGGGGTGTTCGAAAGCAATCGGATCAGATCCGTCTCGGTAGTAATCTTCAAAGGCATCAGGTTCAGAATAACAATCTTCAAAGGTCTGATTTCCTGAGATGAAGCTCTGTCAGAATCCATCACAAAAATATTTTCATTCCGCAACACATCAACGGCCGGAAGAGTAACGGGGATATTTACGGGCATAATTTTTAGTTATTTATTTTTTCAGAAAAATAGGTAGCATACAAGGTCCAGTATTCTGCAGTTCCGGTAAAGTTACTCAGAAATTCATTGAGACTTTTCTTCAGCTGAACTGAACTGGCTCGTACTGTCCAACCAAGTGGCAGGTGAAAGCTGAGCGGGACCGACATATTTACCTGCGGATAGTTGGCCTTGATACGCGCTGTCAGGTGTACCGGGCAAACGGCATATTCTACATCTCCTGATATAATTTTACTAATGACTTCATCGATACTGGTATACTCCGATTCAATCAACACAGGTTCGATAGCAAGGTCATCGGATAAATACTGTACAATAGGAAGATACGGCGAAGCTTTGGTAAATGTAATGGTTTTACCATCCAGCTCGTACTGCTTTTTCACTTTCAGCGAATTCGTTGAATCGGGCAACTGAACCAGCATAAGATTGGATTCAACCAGGGGATAAACCGACACTACTTCCGAAGCAGAATCGGTAATGATGGGCTGCAACGAAACAATTACATCGCATTCGCCCCGCAGCAACTCCTTATTTCCAGACTCATGATCGGGTTGCTGAATAATTACAAGCTCCACTCCCAGGCCGTCAGCGTATTTTTTAATCACTTCGTATTGAAAACCTGCTACCTTAGCTGAATCGCGGGTAAATCCATATTCACCACTGTTGACTACCACCGTCAGTCGGCCATCTTTCAGAATATCCTGAAGATCCCGTTTGCTCTGATGCCGTGAGATGATGAACAGTATAACCGCCACTACCGGCACAATAGTACCAAGTATACTAAGTGTTTTTTTCATATACCAGCTGTTCTTTAATCATAAAAGTTCCAACTAACCCCCATCCTGAACTGAGCCGGATAAATGGGATAATAGGGCATGGAATAATAATCGCCACGCATGAACAAATTATTGACGTGATAATATTGGGCAAAAAACCGGGTACGTTTCAAATGTGCATTGATATACACGTTCATGTGAGGATAATTTCCGATTTTTTGTTTATCCTGAATATGGAACTGCCCGGTAGCAGGCATATACGAAGGTGCATAGTACAGCGAATGATAACGCACATCGACGCCTGTCTGAACAGTCAACACCTTAAACCACAACCCATCGTAATACAAATTATGAAATAAGGTCAGCATTGGCAAGGGCAACACCTCCTGATTGGAGGACAACTGATACACTACATTATTCTCGAGTGTAAACTTACCCAGTTTTAGATCCTGTTTCAGGTTGGCGGCCAATACCTGAACATTTCCCTGGTTCTGAACAGGAAGAGCATCGTTATCAAAATAGATTAAGTTTGTTATATTCTCAACAGCAGCAGTAAGGGAAAATCGTAACAAAGGGATTTTTAAACGTCCTTCCAGATGAGTACGGAACAGCTTGTCCATCTCATTCTCCCATTTAAAGTGATTCGAATGATAGTAGGTGTAAAAAAACGAGGGCGTTTCGCTTCTTGAATAGGCATTGGCATCAAGTTGCATCGCGAATTTACCGAGGGGTAAGATTCCCGTAAGCGCAGCATTTAAAGCAAAGTCACCCGCTTTACGACCCAGGAAATCCAATTCACCCGAAAAATTATACCGTATCAATCGTCCCTGTTCCTTCGATAACACAGCACCCGCTCTTGTTGAAGAATTTGATTTATCCCAAACCACTGTATCAATTTGATATACATAGCGTTCAAGATCATTTTCGAGATAAGCAGTCAATCCGAACTTCAGCCATTTATTAAATTCTTCTGCCAGACTAACCGAAATTCTGTTACTTATCACACGATAGGCAGCAGTATCATTTGTTTCCTTTCCGGGGAAAAAGGTATTTTTATAAAACTCTTTTTCAACGGCCGGTTCAAAATAACGTTTCGTGTAATCAGACAGTTTGAGGGTATGTGCAAAAATAGTAACCGGTACAAATTCCATTCGCACCGAGTCGTCGGTTATCCTCACAGGACGATTTATTCCGAGTGAATAATTATGATTGTAATAGAACTGATTTAGTTTTAAGTTTGAAAATCCTTTAATATTGACAGGAATATTCTGCGGTGGATAGTTCAGGGTACCGTTGATATATGAGGTATCTGTAATTCCACCGTTTTCGTAATTGCTGTGATTATTGGTTGAGAAAAAGCCATGTGCGTTATAATTTTTGCTGTTATAACTACCAAACAAAGTACCTGCAAATCGCTTTGATGCAAGATCTGTATATTCGCCGCGTGCGAAAAGGTAATCAAGCACAATACCCATGTTCAGTTTTTTATTGGCATTGGCTGTAAATAAAAACTTAAACTGCTCATCTTCATAATAATTGGTTCCACCTGTAAGGTAATACATACTACTAAACGGAGTTTTTGTATTGTAAAAAGTGTTCGACTCTTGTTGGTGCAGGTAGGGAAAATAAGCATCGGCAAAAATAAACTCATTGGTTCGTGGGCGATCAAAATACACTTTTGATTGAATGGGTGAGCCCAGGTTACCCCGATACGAGTTGGCAATACTAAACCTATCAATGTGATTATCGAGCTGAAAATTCAGATGGATGGTATCAACCTGTACAGAATCGACCGTACCCTGCATGCCGGTTAATCTCCAGGTTTTAAGCTGTATAACATGACCTGTCGAATCATGATCATGCTCATCGCCCTGACCCTGTTGTTGTGCCATAAGAGGAACAGCGAGGAGTATCAGACAAAAAAGAACTGAATAGAAAGCTGATTTGGTCATATATTGATTCATTCCTCCTCCTTAACAGGGAAAATGTACTGTGTTTGTTTAACCATGTAACGCGTCATCTCTTGGTTCGATTCAAATCCAACTCCGATAATGATAGATTCAGCGTTAGTAACTTTTATTAAACTATCAGAGTAAATGAGTTCTGTACGTTGATTCCAGAACAGCTGCTCTGTTTCGAACAATTCTCCCTGCAGATTTGTTGCGCGAACGTTACCTTTTAGTTCCCAAAGTTGATCCCGTTCATTGAACTTTGCATAATTGCAATGCACGTTCGCATCCACATTCAGCTGCTCATCGAACC
>JAVFAG010000091.1:0-10566 GCA_034002585.1 Paludibacter sp. | reverse complement strand
ATCGTGAAATAACAAACACCAGTAAATAATTTAGTTTAGAAATGAAAGAAATTAAGTTCAGTCTCGTTTATCGCGACATGTGGCAGTCTTCAGGTAAGTATGTTCCCAAAAGAGAAATGTTGGAGAAAATTGCTCCCCTGATCATCGAAATGGGATGTTTCAGCCGCGTTGAAACCAATGGCGGAGCATCGGAACAGGTGAATCTGCTGTTCGGGGAAAATCCCAACGAATCGGTGCGCGCGTTTACAAAACCCTTCAACGAGGTAGGAATTAAAACTCATATGCTGGATCGTGGTCTGAACGGTCTGCGTATGAATCCCGTGCCTGCTGATGTGCGTCGTTTGATGTACAAGGTAAAAAAGGCTCAGGGTGTGGATATTACCCGTATTTTCTGCGGACTGAACGATGTTCGTAATATTATTCCTTCCATTAAATGGGCTAAAGAAGCTGGTATGATTCCTCAGGCTACCATGTGTATTACCAGTTCGGAGGTTCACACTGCTGAGTATTACATCAACATGTCGGAAGAACTGATCGCAGCCGGTGCCGAGGAAATCTGTCTGAAGGATATGGCGGGTATTGGTCGTCCGGTATTGTTGGGTAATATTGTTCGTTCGATTAAAACCAATCATCCTGACATTATCGTTCAGTATCATGGACATTCCGGTCCGGGCTTCTCGATGGCTTCGATGCTGGAAGTGGCTAAGGCTGGTGCCGATATTCTCGATGTGGCCATGGAGCCGCTCGCATGGGGTATGGTGCATCCCGATGTTATATCGGTACAGGCGATGTTGAAGGATGCAGGATTCAAGGTGCCTGAAATTAATATGAATGCTTATATGAAGGCTCGTAAAATGACCCAGAGCTTTATCGACGATTACCTGGGCTATTTTATCGACGATCGCAATAAACTGATGACTTCGTTGCTGGTGGGTTGTGGTCTGCCCGGCGGAATGATGGGCTCGCTGATGGCCGACCTGAAAGGGGTTCATGCAGCCATCAATTCATTCCATCGCTCGAAGGCACAACCGGAAATTTCGGAAGACGAACTGCTCGTTCAGTTGTTTGAGGAAGTGAAATACATTTGGCCAAAACTGGGCTTCCCGCCGCTTGTAACGCCTTTCAGTCAGTACGTTAAGAATATTGCCCTGATGAATGTGATGAATATGACAATGGGTAAGGGCCGCTGGCAGGCAATCGACCGTAACTCCTGGGATATGATTTTAGGTAAAGCCGGTAAGCTTCCCGGAGCGCTGGATGCTGAAATCATTGAACTGGCTACCAAAAATAATTACGAATTCTTCGAAGGAAATCCGCAGGATAACTACCCCGATGAATTACCGAAGTTTATCGATGAGATGAAGAAAAACGGCTGGAGTCGTGGCAAAGATGACGAAGAATTGTTCGAATTTGCAATGCACGAAAAACAATACCGCGATTTCAAATCGGGTGAAGCGAAGCGTCGTTTCGAACAGGAGCTGGAATCAGCTATTCGCGAAAAATATTCGAAACTGAATCTGCCGATGCCTGAAATTCGTAAGATTATGTATCCCGAAGCAGAACCTATCACAGCAGCTGCATCTGGCAAGATTCTGTGGGAACTCGATTTCCTGGATCGTTCAATCGAGCCGGCCTATGGTAAGTTGCTCAACGAAAACGATATGCTGTGTGCCATTCAAACCCGCTACGGAGTGGAAGCTATCAAAGGTATTGGTAATGCACGCATTATATCGGTATCGAAAAAACAGGGCGATATCGTTAACAAAGGCGACACGATTTGCTACATTGAACGAGTAAACACTCCATCGAATAACTAAACAGATCGTAAAAAAAGAATCTGCTCTAAACTGTTTTCTTCTCACGAAAACCGGTTTAGAGCAGATTTTTTATATTCGTTTTTGCAAATTAACGAAGAATGGTTTGTTCGCGGTCGGGTCCTACCGATACGATCGTGATTGGAACTCCCAACTCTGCTTCCAGAAAGTTGAGGTATGCATTAAATTCTTCCGGAAAATCGTTTTCAGAACGCATTTGTGACATATCGGTCTGCCATCCCGGCAATTCAATGTAAACAGGCTCTACATTGCCTTCAATCGAATAGGGAAATTGTTCGGTTTCAACTCCATCGATAGAATATGCTACACAGGCCCTGATGATTTCAAAATCATCCATCACGTCGCTTTTCATCATAATTAAACGGGTAACTCCGTTGATCATTACAGCGTATTTCAGGGCAACAAGGTCAATCCAGCCGCAACGACGGGGTCGGCCGGTAACCGATCCGAATTCGTGACCTTTGTTTCGCATTTCATCTCCGGTGGCATCGAATAGTTCGGTAGGGAATGGTCCACTTCCCACGCGGGTACAGTAGGCCTTGAAAATTCCATACACATCACCGATCGTACGGGGTGCCACTCCCAGGCCGGTACATGCGCCCGCACAAATGGTATTCGAGGAAGTAACGAAGGGATATGAACCAAAATCGATATCCAGCATAGTGCCCTGCGCACCTTCAGCAAGTACTTTTTTGCCCGATTCCAGCGCTTCGTTGATTACATGTTCGCTGTCGATAAGTTCAAACTTGCGGATAGTATCAATGCCTTCCATCCATTCGCGTTCCAGTTCGGTAATATCGAACGGAAAATTATACTGATTCAGGATATCCTTGTGCCGTTGGATGGCTGCGGCATACTTTGCCTCGAAATTATGCAGGATATCACCCACGCGCAATCCGTTTCGACTGATTTTGTCGGCATAAGCCGGACCGATTCCCTTGCCAGTAGTGCCTATTTTTCCTTCACCCTTAGCGGATTCAAATGCCTGATCGAGCAAGCGGTGGGTAGGTAAAATAAGATGGGCTTTTTTCGAAATTTTCAGGCGCTTGGTCAGAGGGTGACCCGACTGTTCCAGTGCTTCTACTTCTGCTTTAAACAAGGCAGGATCCAGCACAACGCCATTCCCGATAATGTTAATCTTATCTCCCTGAAAAATTCCTGAGGGAATCGATCGTAAAACGTACTTCTGACCGTTAAATTCTAAGGTGTGTCCGGCATTCGGACCTCCCTGAAAGCGTGTTACCAAATCGTAGCGGGGTGTAAGTACATCCACTACCTTGCCTTTGCCTTCATCGCCCCACTGGAGACCCAGCAAAACATCCACTTTTTTACTCATAGGTTTGTATTTATCTGTTTTTTCTTTTTCTGACATTTCTTGCAAACACCGTATACGTACAATGAATAGTGACTGCTTTTAAAATTTGCAAATTCCTTTGCCTGAATAGCCTGAAAGATTTTCTTATCGGTAAATTCCTTGATTCGACCACATACAGTGCATACTGAATGGTTGTGCATTGAAGCTCCCAACGCCTTCTCGTATTGCGCAGGCTGACCATCAAACTGGTGTTTCACAATCAAAGCTGCATCGAGCAATAAGTCGAGTGTGTTGTATACAGTAGCCAGACTTACTCTGTAATCGTTTTGCATCAGTTCGTAAAGAGCTTCTGCGTTAAAATGCCCGTCGATACTGTATATTTTTTCTAAAATCGCGTAACGCTCAGGCGTTTTCCGGTGTTTATGACGGATGAGGTAGTCCGTAAACAGTTCGGTAGGGGAGAGTGGTGCTGATTCTTCTTTCATATCATAACTTAAAAACTCACAAAGGTAATTATTTTCTAACTATTAATCTCCTTGTATCCAAAAAAAATGAGCTCGTTTTCGACAAACTTCCTGATAAGTTGGATAGCAATATTATCCCGGTCTTTGGATTCGAAAACAGCTTTCTCAATGCGACTGGCAGTTGGTTGATCAATTCTGCAAAACCGGGCCAGGCAATTTGCGATGCTTGTATTCAGGTAGTTATCCTTGTTTTCAGCTGCTGTGGAAAGTCCCTTCTCCACTACCTGTTCAATCTCATGGTCATTGAAACGTTTGCTCACCCGAATCGCCAGCGTATATCCGAAACTTTTCAGATGTTTTTGATCTGCATCGATACACTCCAGCGAAAATGGGACAGCATAACTCAGGTGTTGAAACAGGTTCATGTTGGCTTGTTCAATCAACTCCTGATTATTACATTCCTGACTCCATTCCCGGGCTAGTGTTTCCGGAAAGGATGCGGCAGGTGCTAAAAGAGTGGCCAAAATCATTGTTTCCCTGATACCCAGCAACCAAAGTCGTTCTGCCAGCGCCAAATCAGGCTGTATGTCGCGGGCTATCTCCTTCAGTCGTAGCGTAGTCACACCAAAAGTCTTTTTATACCGTAATCCGTGTTCCAGCATCGAATCAGCCACTACACCGTTCATCGATAAGCGAATTGACTGTTGTATCTGCGCCAGTTGAGCATCTAATTCTGGATTGGTAAACAGGAATTTGTGTTTCATCGTGCTGAATATCAGTATGTTGTAAAAAAATCTCTTTTTTTATGGAAATAGTTTGTAAAATTCTTAGTCCTGTATTATCTTTGCAGCTCCAAAATGGTGGTTATAGCTCAGTTGGTTAGAGCGTCGGATTGTGGTTCCGAAGGTCGCGGGTTCGAGCCCCGTTTTCCACCCCCGAAAACGATAGAATGAAGAGATAAACTCCTGATTTCTGTCGTTTTTTTGTTTTATTCCTTCCATACCCCTCTTAATTCTGAGCAATACGTTCTGCGTAGCTGCCCGCATATTTACATGGTGCCCCTTATCAGGAATCATTCCAGTATCCTCAATAGTTCAATTTGTCACTGCTTTGAGGTGTTAGCAACTAATTTGTTGTTTTAATTCCCTTTTGAGCTTACAAAACTAACAAAAAGCCTTTGATGGTGCAATAGTGGAATATTAACGAAAAAGTATTACTTTTGCAGTCAAAACCTTTTTTTGGTAAACGGTATTAAATAAACTATAGACAGATGAAAGTACTCAAATTTGGTGGAACATCCGTAGGTTCTGCCGCCCGTATTAAAGAAGTTGCAAAGTTGATTTGCAACGGAGAACAGAAAATTGTTGTATTATCGGCTATGTCGGGCACTACCAACAGCCTGGTGGAGATTGCCGATTATTATTACAAAAACAATGCTTCAGGTGCTATCGAACGAGTAAATGCGCTCGAACAAAAGTACTACGATGTGATTGAAGAACTCTACACGGGCGAAACGTCGATTAAGGCCGCTACTGAATTAATTGCCCGTCACTTTGAGTATCTGCGTACTTTC
This sequence comes from Paludibacter sp., assembly GCA_034002585.1. Classification (GTDB taxonomy): domain Bacteria; phylum Bacteroidota; class Bacteroidia; order Bacteroidales; family Paludibacteraceae; genus Paludibacter. The sequence goes on along the minus strand of JAVFAG010000091.1, from coordinate 5,379 downwards.
TCCAATGCTGTTTTTACCATTTTTGAAGAAAAAGCTATTCTGGCACAGGGAGAACTAATTTCAACCGGAATGTTCCAGTTGTATTTGGAAGAGCGGGGTGAAAATTCGGTATTGTTGCCGGCACTCGATTTTATGCGTATCGATAAAAATTCGGAGCCCGACACAGCGTTTATTGCTGAAAATATGGCTAAGCAACTGGAAATGAATCCCGGTAAAACCTATTATATCACCCAGGGATACATCTGCCGTAATTATTATGGTGAGATAGATAACCTGCAACGGGGTGGAAGCGATTATACTGCTTCACTGATTGGTGCGGCCATAAAAGCTAAAGAAATCCAGATTTGGACCGATATCGATGGAATGCATAACAACGATCCGCGCTTTGTGGAAGGTACCCGTCCTGTTCCTTACCTGAATTTCGAGGAAGCTGCTGAGCTGGCTTATTTTGGTGCAAAGATTCTGCATCCAACCTGTATCCTTCCTGCAAAGCTGAATAATATCCCGGTTCGTTTGTTGAATACAATGGAACCATCGGCACCCGGAACGCTCATTTCACTGAAGAGCAATAAAAAGGCTATTCAGGCGGTAGCCGCCAAAGATGGCATTACTGCTATTAAGATTAAGTCGGGACGTATGTTGCTTGCCTATGGCTTCCTTCGTAAGGTATTCGAAATTTTCGAATCGCATCAGACTCCAATCGATATGGTTACCACTTCGGAAGTAGGTGTGTCGGTTACAATCGATAATACCAAAAACCTCGACGAGATTGTAGATCAATTGAAAAAACTGGGTACTGTTTCGGTCGATCGCGATCAGGTAATTATTTGTGTGGTAGGTGATCTTCAGCCCGAGAACGTTGGCTTCCAATCACAGGCTGTAAATGCAATGCGTAATATCCCGGTGCGTATGATTTCTTTTGGTGGAAGTAATTACAATGTGTCGTTCCTGATTCGTGCCGAAGATAAGAAAGCTGCACTTCAGGCGTTGAGTGCAGAACTGTTTTAATATTTTTTATTCAATGATAAAAGCTAATTATCCCGTTGGAAAGTTTGAAGGGCTTCGTACTCCATTCTACTATTACGACCTGGAAGTATTACGTACTACTCTTCAGGAAATAAATAAACAAACCAGCGGAGATCCGTTTGAGGTGCATTATGCCCTGAAGGCTAATGTAAACCCTCAGGTGTTAAAAACCATTCGTGAGGCCGGACTGGGTGCCGACTGCGTAAGTGGTGGTGAAGTTCAGGCTGCGCTTGACGCTGGAATTCCTGCTTCGAAAGTAGTGTTTGCCGGCGTTGGAAAAGCCGATTGGGAAATCAATCTGGGACTCGATAACGATATTTTTTGTTTCAATGTGGAGTCGATTCCTGAACTGGAAGTGATTAACGAACTGGCTCTAGCCAAAGGTAAGACTGCGAGTGTTGCGTTGCGTATTAATCCGAATGTAAGTGCTAACACGCATCATTATATAACTACCGGCTTAAACGAAAATAAATTTGGGATCAATTTGTCGGAACTCGATAAAGTGACTACCATCGTGAAAGGGCTGAGTAATATTCGCCTGATAGGTATTCATTTTCATATCGGTTCGCAAATTACCGACTTATCTCCTTTCCAGGATCTATGTGTAAAAGTCAACGAGATTCAGGATCATTTTGAAGCGCATGGTATTCAGCTCGATAATGTGAATGTGGGCGGTGGTTTAGGTATCAACTATGAGCATCCCAATCATTTTCCGATTCCTGAGTTTGAAGCTTATTTCAAGATTTTCCGCGAGCATCTCACACTTCGTCCGGGACAAAAGTTGCATTTCGAACTGGGCCGTGCTGTAGTGGCGCAATGTGGAAGTCTTATTTCCCGCGTTTTGTATATCAAAGAAGGTACGTCGAAAAAATTCGCTATTCTTGACGCAGGTTTCACCGAACTGATTCGTCCGGCTTTGTACCAGGCTTATCATCGTATCGAAAACCTGAGTTCCGAAAAGGCAGAACAAATGTACGATGTGGTAGGACCTATTTGTGAGTCGTCGGATGTATTTGTAAAGGATTACAGCATGAACGAAACCAAACGCGGTGATATGATAGCGTTACGATCGGCCGGAGCCTATGGCGAAATTATGGCGTCGCAATACAATTTGAGAGCGTTGCCAAAAGCTTATACTTCAGATGAATTAAAATAAATTCGTTGAAGTGTTGAAACACTGACAGCAATATTTCCCGCCAATATAAATTACCCGGTTTGGATGTTCCTTAAGGATACCAAACCGGGTGATTTGTTTAATTTACGATCAGTTTACTTTTCCCTTTTACCTGAGTGTTTTTTAACTCAATAAAGTACATTCCTGAAGTTAAATCGGAAATATCGAGAACTAAAAGGTTGCTGTTCATTTCCATTCTCTTCAACGCCATTCCCTGCAAATTGTACACTGTCAGCATCAATGGCTCTCCATTCACTAATTCAGAATGAATTTCCACTCTGTTCTGAGCCGGATTAGGTGTTAAGCTGATTGTATTGCTTATGTTCAGAGGAGGATCAATGCCTACATTGGCACGATAAGCAGCAATGTTTGATCGCGAGATGAATGTCTGACTTCCGGAGTTACCTATTGCATCGGAAATGCCGGCTGATGTCGATTTTACTGCTTCTATCTGGTAATAAATATCCCCGACAGGTGCTGTGAAATCGGTGTATTGCGAATTAGCACCCGATAAAGAAGAAACCAACGAAAGTTGATTAGCTGTAGACCCTCTGTAGATGTAATAAGTGGCAACTTCAAATCCCAGATAAGGCTCCCATATCAGGTTCCACGAATTGTTGATGCCTTTATTAATAGCTAAATGGATGGTTTTATGCCGGCTACTCAGCGCTGTTTCCGTTCCGCAGGGATCCAACAGTGCAATTTTATACGAATTCGACATCACCTTTGGCTGCGAAAGAGTATCAGAATAGGTGCTGATATTTTTTCCTACTGAAGCTATTTTCTGATACTGATTCAACTGGTGTGTTTCTTTATAAATGAGTAAACTATCGTATTCAAATGGTGGGATATTCCATTGAATGAGGTTTCTTTCCTGATTATCAACACTCACTCCGGAGATTGAGGGTGCCGGGATTCCCTGTTTGGTAACAGTTACCTTAGCTGTTGAAGAGCATCCCTCAGGGGTTGTAACTGTTATCGTGTAGGTAGTTGTTACATTGGCATTGACTACAGGATTGGGAATGGTGTCGTTGCTGAGTCCTGTAGCAGGAGTCCATTGGTACCTTAGCTTGCCTGTGCCTGTATAGTCGGTAGTGACAGGGTCGAGTTGAACCTGCTGTCCGCAATAGAAGGTTTTGTTGGTTAGAGAGTTGATTTTCAGTGGTGTTGGCTTCACAATTACTTCTGTGGATGTAACCCTTCCTTCGGGTGTAATTGCGCGTACTGTATAGGTGGTACTGGTTGTTGCACTGCATACCGGACTGGCAACTGTGTCGCTGCTTAAACCGGTTGAAGGCGTCCATCGGTATCTCAGTCGTTCACTTCCGACATAATTGGTCATTATACTGTCGAGGGTAACTGAGCTGCCGCAACTCATATAAATAACTTGACTCGTGGTATCCACATGAAAAGTTTTTAGGGTAATATCGACATCATCAACGGCAATACAACCCGAAGGAGCGGTAACGACCACCGTATAACTGATGTTTTGAGATGCAGTAGCAATTGGATTCTTTTTTGTGTCATCATCAAGACCCTCAGAAGGATACCATTTGTAGCTAAGTGCATCAAATCCTGAGTAGTTGTGACTTGCATTGAGTTGAATCCTGCTTCCGGGATCTACCAATAATTTGTCCTCACCGGCATCTACTGTAAATGAGTTAACTGTAACATATCGTGTTCGGGAAATTACAGAGTCTTTGTAAGTATTACCATCATTTAAAATTACTGTTGCGGTATATTTTGTATCTTCTCCCACCGAGCATAGTGGACGGGCGATAGTGTCGCTATTGAGTCCCCTTGCAGGTATCCACTTGTATTTCACAGTTCCTTTAAAGTTGGTTGGCAGGAGAATACTGTCAAGCAGTACCGATTGCCCACACGACAGGTTTTTTACGTTATCGTTAAATCCGGCAATATAAACGGTCATATCATCGGAAACTGAACACGAACCTGTTGAACGGGTAACAGTATAGGTTGTTGTGCTGATTGGGGATGTGGCAATTCTTGCAGAATTGGGCTCACTCAGATAGTTAGCGGGTGTCCAACTAAATTTTTCTTCCCCACTCTTTGTATAGATGAGTCCCATATCGCCAACTGCCATCATCCCGGTTGTGGTATTCCCGGCAATTTTCCTGATTCGGGATTTTACACCGGCATCAACCAGTTCTTCCTGCCAGCTGTTCCCACTATCTTCAGTTTTAATAATAAATCCAATATTTTCGAATGGCCTATAACCTGAAACCATAAATCTGCTTTCAGAATAGATAAATACAGATTCGTAGGTAGCAGGCATAAGGTCTAAAGAATAATCATTCATAGATGTCAGGTTTACAAAGTATGGGGCGACATTCATCCAGTTTTGTCCGCCATCTTCGGACCGTATGATGCAATTGCGATTTCCAACAGCAACCACCACATTCGCATTGAAGGCTTTAATATCAAACATTGTAGTGCCTAAATTAGGAATATTCGGAGTTAACTTTTTCCAGTTAGCACCACCGTCTGTAGTTTTAAGAAATGTGCTGTCGCTACCTGTTGCATATCCTACGAGAGCATCCACAAAGTCGAATGACTGTACTCTGACACCCGGAAATTCTGAAAGTAGTGTCCAGCTGTTTCCTCCGTCTATGCTTTTAAAGAAAGTGCCTTTTGTAGGGGCACTGGGGTTATATCCTGAAATGAGAATGGTTTGAGCATTTAGATACTGAATCCGATTTAAAGTATACCCCGAACCGGTGCTTAACTGATTCCAGCTATCGCCACCATCGGATGTTTTTAAAATTACATCGCCGACACCAACAGCGATGCCGTTTTTGTCGTCAACAAAATCAACTGCAAACAGAACATTGGTTTTCCCGGAAGAGACAATCTGTTCGTTGTTGCCTGAAATTTTCAGTATTGTACCCAAACTGCCCACTAGGATTCTTGTTGAATCATTAAAAACAGCAGCATCGAAGTAAATATGAGAAGTGTTTCGTGGATGAAACTTCCAGTGGTTTTTTAGTTGCGGAAAAGCCTGCAAATCAACTCGCTGATTGACCCTTGCGACTTTGTCGGGTCCGGCGCTAACGAAACATTGGGCACGACTTGTGCCTGTTGAGTAAGCAAATGTGAACAGGATGTAAAAAAACAAATGGCGTACAGCACAGGTAAAAAAGTCCCTGCTGAAATGTGAT
>JAVFAG010000090.1:0-10569 GCA_034002585.1 Paludibacter sp. | reverse complement strand
TATGTATGATTCAGAAAGAAGTGGCCGAACGCATGGCCGCCCGTCATGGAAATAAAACCTATGGCATTCTTTCAGTATTAATGCAGGCTTTTTATTCCATCGATTACCTGTTCACCGTACACGAACACGTATTTGACCCTCCGCCTAAGGTCAAATCGGCTGTTATTCGCCTCGTTCGTAACGATGTGCAATCGCTGGGATGCGATGAGCAACTCTTCAAAACGGTGGTGAAAACAGCCTTCAATCAGCGCCGCAAAACGATGCGCAATTCGCTGAAACCCCTCGTCGCGAAAGAAAATCCAATGTTTTTGGACGATCTTTTCAACCTGCGACCCGAACAGCTCGATGTAGCTGCTTTTGTGGACCTCACCAACCGAGTGAGTGCCGCGATGAACGAGTAATTAATCACAACAGCCCCCCGAAAGGCTGCTAAAAAGGAGAGAACTATGGCGGAACTCAGACTTTTTTACCAGGAAGAAGGTAAAATCAAAATATCGAAATCGCTGGAGATACTCAAAAAGGTGAACATGAAGGATGTAATCTGGATTGACCTTATTGATGCCTCCGATGCAGTGGAAACCGAACTCGAGCAATTTCTGAAAATCTATATTCAGGAAGATGAGGAAATTGAAGAAATCGAGATGAGCTCGCGGTACATACAGACCGAAGACAGCATTGTAGCCAATTCCAACTTTTTACAGGATAATTTTCAGATGCAACCCGTGTCGTTTATTCTGAAAAACGGCATTCTCGTGTCGGTACGCGATGTGGAACTGCGTTCGTTCAACGAAACAGTGAAGAAAATTTATGCCGATACCCGTAGCTATACCAATGGATATCAGGTGCTGGTGGCCCTGCTCGAAACGCGGGTGGAATACGATGCGGATATGATTGAGGACATCACCGAGCAAATCACCACCTTAAGTAAGACCCTGAATACTGAAGACGACCTGGATCAGGAAATCCTGATGACGATTAAGGACCTTCAGGAAAAGGTGATGATTATCCGGCAAAATATTATCGATAAACAACGGGTTGTGTCGAATATGCTGAAAGCGAATCTGTTCCCGCACGATTTGCTGCCCAGGCTCACCATGATTATCAAGGATATAAACTCCCTGTTCGAATATACCCGTTTCGGTTTCGACAGGCTCGACTACCTTCAGGATACCTTCCTCGGGTTGGTAAACATTCAACAGAATAAAATCATCAAGATTTTTACCGTGGTTTCGGTAATTTTCATGCCACCCACACTGATAGCCAGTATGTATGGCATGAACTTTACCAATATGCCCGAGCTCAGCTGGAAATACGGTTATCTTTTTTCCATCGTGTTGATGGTAACGTTTTCGCTGGCTGTACTCTGGTTTTTTAAACGCCGGAAATGGCTGTAAGATACTGCCGGGTACAAAAAACAAAGCTTGGGATTTCCTGCTAAATGGGAATCCCAAGCTTTGTTTTTAAGTCAATTCCTGTGCTTTATTACCAGTTATCAGTACGGAAAGACGATACCGGTAGTCCGTCTGCTCCTTTGAGGTCGCCAATCAGGTAGTTTTCAAAGGCATACCGTACGGCTTTGGGCTCTTTTACCTGATCGCTGATTACAGTAATCTTCGAACCTGTAATGCGGGTTCTGGCAGGGTAAAATACACGGTCTTCGCCTGCTACAGTAAATAATTGGGACTGAAAATCGGGTGCCGCAACACCCACCGGTGCATTGTCGAAAGTAATGGTCACCGTATCGTTGCTGATTTTCATTGATTTATACACCGGACTTTCGCCACTAATTCCCGGCATAGCATAGGTTTTCGATAAAGCCAGCAATGCCAGTCGCTCACCAGCTTCTTTCTTTTTAGCAGGATGGATGTTGACCCGTTCGCCGGCATCCATCAACACTGCCATACCTGTATTCTCCACGATGGTGGTCGCTTTCAGCTGTGCTTCCCGCAGGTAGGCCGAATTGCGCCCATCCTTGTACTCAAAAGGTGCAATCTGACAATAATAAACCGGCATATTGGGATTGTTGAATTTAGTGCGCCATCCTTTTACCATAGCGCCGAATAGTTCGGCATATTCCTCAGAGTTGTTGCGGTTGCTTTCACCCTGGTACCAGATAGCTCCACGAATGGCAAAGCCGGTAAGAGGATGAATCATTGCATTATAACAATAGAGTGGTTTCTGATGTGGCTGTTTCACGTTTTCAGTTTCTCTGTGGATTACCGTGCGCGGGAAACCGGCCAGCATTTCTTCGTTCATCCAGGTCTCGATGCGCGAACCACCCCACGAACTGTTGATTAACCCTACCGGAATATCCAGAATTTCGTTCAGCAAACGACCGAAATAATACCCCGTTGCACTGAAATCGCGCACACTGATGGGCGCGGCTTCCTGCCAGGTTCCCTTCACATCGTCGACAGGGGTCAGACTGTGGTTGCGGGCAACAGTAAACAAACGGATTTTGCTGTTTGCGCTTTTCAGGATATCCATAGCCGAGCCTTCCACCGGCTGGCTATTGAAACCTTTCATCGGCATTTCCATATTGCTTTGTCCGGAACAAAGCCATACTTCACCACTCATCACATTGCTAAGCGTCATGGGCTTACCATCACTGATAACAATGGTGTGCGGTCCGCCGGCGCGGGGCGTGGTGATGTCAAGCTGCCAGTTGCCGTTGGCATCTGAAGTGGTGGTGTAGCGTTTCAGGTTCCAACTGGTGACCACCGTTACCCGTTTATTGGCATCGGCTTTCCCCCACATTTTGGTGGAGGCATCACGTTGAATCACCATGTGATCGGCAAAAATAGCCGGTAACTTAATCTCTGATTGTACCTGCATCAGGGTAGCAATGGCTACCATCCAGGTGAGAAGAAAAGTGCGTTTCATAAGCATTTAATTTTTTTACGGGGCAAAAATACGTATTATTTACTTCTTTTTACCCATAAAAGATGAATTTATTTATGATCAGCAATTTGCATACTGATGCTTTTGTTCATCGATCAGCAATTCCTTCACAGGTGCCTTTTGTTCATCGATCAGCAATCCGCACACTGATGCCCCTGAAAGTTTGCCAGCCTGCTGCATCGGTAAGCCGAACCATAAAATGATACATGCCGGTGTCCACTGTTGTCGGAATGGTAATACTGGCAGTGGCTTCGTACCGTTGTAAAGCCGAAGGGATGGTATAGTTTTCAATCCAACGAAATGGCGAAACGGGCGTTTTTACGGGATCCATTTCGCATTGCGTTGCATCGGTACTGTGTGTATGATGATCGAAATTATGGTGCATCTCGATGCTGAACGAGCCCAGTTCTGAATTATCGGTAAACACAGCCCTGAATTCAAAAATTTCGCCGCGGTAAACTGTCGCACAGTTGACCGGAAAGGCTTCAGTAGCACTCATATCGATGACCGGCAGCTCATCGTCGTGGTCACCGGGTTGGCAGGAGGTGAATGCAATTGCCATCAGGAAAAGTAGTATCGGGGGTTTCATTTCGTAAAAATGGTTAGTTTTTGAATAATCAGATTGTGATGCACAGGGTCTGCATGCTGTTCCTTTTTTATACAGCAGCCGGTGGCAAAACTTCTATCTCAGTTTCATAAATCCCCTGATTGCCTTCTTCGTCGGTAACATAGAAATACATGTGATACGTTCCCGGTTCGGCTGTTAAAGGTACTTCAACATGTTCGTGCAGCACCGTGTTTTTTACATTCACATAAGCGCCGGTATAGGTTTTATCCACTTCCCATTCCTGGTGCAGGTCCGATTCGCCGGAAATCTCCGACGACACATGCTGTTCATGATCTTCGGAATGAATTACCAATCGAATGCCGGTAATTTTATACGAAGCAGTAATTGTAGCTTCAAAATGTAAATCCTTACCTGCTTCGACTGTGCGTGTATTGTCATATCCGATTTCCACATCGGTAATCTGAGGTAAGTCGTTTTTTTCGCAGGAAGTTAAAACAGCAATGGCTGCAAAAAGTGTCAAAATGTAAATTTTCATACAGTAATAATTTTTTTAAATGTTTGTATGGAACCAGCATCTCACTATTCACAGGATTTTAGAACTGAAGTAGTTACATGCTCGTTTCATGGTTTAATTGAGTTGAAATTGAATACTTGCTATAATATTTCGTCCGGCACCCGGCACTTCTATCAGCCGGTAAAAGCTGGTGTGATCGTAATATTGTGTGTTGAAAAGATTTCGTACCTGAAGCTGAAACTGCACCGGCATTTTATCTGTTTTCAGGGTAGCACCGGTGCGTAGATTTACGAGTTGATAGCCCGGTGTTTTCTTCTCCGGAGGAACAATATTGTTTTGAGCAGCTGTGAGTTGCAGGTCGATAGCGGCAAATGTATTACTCAGCCTGCCCATGCGCTCTTTTGCGTAATTCAGACCGATAACCGTATTGAATGGCGGCGAAAAGGGCAGGGTATAGCCTTTCTTCTCCCCCGAAAGTTGCACCGAATAAATATATTCCAGGTCGAAACCGGCCGCCAGTTCGTCGCTCAGCCTGTAAAGCACCGAAAGTTCGCCACCCGTACGAAACACTTCGCTTTGCCGGTGATAAAAAACCTGCTGTGCTTCGTAATATTGTGCGGTAGGATTCAGATAAATGTAGTTCGGGAAGTAATTAACAAACGGACTCAGGTGTACCTCCCAACGCGGACGGGTGATACTGATTCCCATATCCAGTTGGTATGATTCTTCAGCTTTCAGGGTGCTGTCGCCTTTTTCGAAACGGTACATGTGGTAGTTCAATCCATTCGAAGCCAGTTCTTTGGCATTGGGCATGCGGAAGCTTTTACCGATATTCATCTTCAATTGCCAGTGCTGATGTGCATACACGGCTCCTGTGCCCCAACTAAATGAATGATACGTGCGGCTTAATTCCCGGGCCCGTTCCATGACCTGCGCACCGCCATCTACAGGTGTGGTGTACCAGTCGCGGTAACTGCCCGTGCTGATGTGCCCCAGATCGTACCGCACACCGGCTGTCAGGAGCCATTTTTCGGAAAGCCGGTAGTTGTCAATTGCATACATTCCTGCGTTCAGGCTGGTGTAATCGGGCAGGATAAAACCCCATCCTCCGCGTTCGTTGTGTTGATAATCGGTACTGACACCTGTTTTTAATTCATGATTTTCCAACTTGCGGAAGGTCGCCGAAAGATGCGCCGATGCTGAGCTTTTCGAAAAAAGCCGTTCGAGCGAATCAGGCGGTACCGGCATATACCCGTGTGGCAATGGTTCCGAAAATTCTTTTCGCAGATTATGCTGAAAACCCATGTCGAGTTGATAATCGATGGTGTAGGATTGCCAAAAGCTGTTGCTCATGATTTTGAAGTGATTCACCTGTTGCGAGGGCAGGTCGATGTCGCGATCGGACGCATCATAGGGAATGGCCGAATTGCGGATTTCCAATCCGTGAGCATTGGCAAAAAAGCCGCTTTTGGAGAATACATTGCTGACAGTCAGATGCGTTTTCAGATGGTCTCCAAGGTAACCTACCGTGGTTCCAGCAGTGTATTCATAGCCGGCAGTATTACGCAACTGTCTGTCTTTCAGCTTAAAATAGTACGACATATATTCAATGCTGTCGGTTGGGACACGGTAATCTGCATAATCAACACCACTTATCCGTGCTTTCCAGTACCACCTGTCACCTCGTTGTGCGTACCGTCCCGAAAATCCCAGTAGTTGATTGTTGCTGGCAACTTTCACTTCCGCATTTCCTTCATGACTATTGCGTGCCGGTACCGAAAGCTTTTTCAGGTCAATCACGCCGACAATGGCATTCGACCCATACATCAGCGATGCCGGTCCCTTAATGATTTCGATGCGCTCCACACTTTCCTGGTCTATTTCCAGCCCATGATCGTGCCCCCATTCCTGTCCTTCGTGGCGCAACCCGTTTTCGGCCACCACCACCCGGTTGAAACCCAGTCCGCGAATCACCGGTTTCGAGTTCCCCGACCCGATATCCATCGAACTGATACCCGGCAGACGGCTCAGGGTCTGCATCAGACTTCCCGATTCGTGTTGCTGCAGAAAGTCGCGATCGGCGTATTGATAGGAAGCCGCTGTTTGCCGGCTGCGCTGCAGGGCATAATCGCTGATGGTTACTTCCTGCAGTTGCTGCGCTTCCTGCTTAAGTTGAATATTCAATTGCTGATTAAAGGGAAGATGGAGCCTTCGCGAGCTTTTTTCACAACCTAAATAGGACACCTCTACTACATACCAGCCTTGTGGCAATTCCCGGAACTGGTAGGATCCGTTGCGGTCGGTAACGGTACCATAGCGATTATCGTTGAGTGTTACAGTAGCTCCCGGCAGGGGATTTCCGGCTTCGTCGGTTACTTTTCCGGAAAGCCCGGACAGGCGTGGTAAATCTAATGATTCCGATGACTCCGATGATTTCGATAGCTCTGATGATTCCGGAAGGTCTGTTAACCCATACGTCCCTGATGACACACTTATCCATGCTTCCCGAGGCACTACTTTCTTTACCTGCGCATTCAGCGATACCACTTCTGTCATCATCAGCAGCACTACAAAAAATCGTATTAAGTCCTTCATTTTCCGCTCAACCAGACTTGCCCTTTTAACCGACTCATTTAAAAATAGCTTATGCATTGTGATTCCCCGGGCAGTCTTTACAATACCCTTTAATTACCACATCGCATTCATCCAGTTTAAAACCATCAGGAAGAGGATACTGCTGCACCGGCACCTCGTCGAGACATACTGTTTTTCCACATTCCTTGCAGTAGAAATGGACATGATCAATCGCATGATGATGTTCCTTTTCGCAGCAATTCAACGCATATTTCACATGCGTATTGTCGATAACGATACGGTGGAGTATTCCTGATTCGGAAAGAGTTTGCACATTGCGGTAAAAGGTGATGCGGTCGTACTGATCCAGCATCCGCACGCGTATCTCATTTTCCGAAAGCGGCTGATTGCTGGTTTGCAGGGCTTTAATAAGTGCAATGCGCGACAGCGTTTTTTTAACCTCGTGTTGTTGGAGTATATCGTTGGGTTTCATACGGCAAAAGTAATCATTTTAATTGAAACAACGCTTTAGTTGAAACATTGTTTCATTAATTACTGGATTTTTAATATTTTAACAGAACACTGCTATGGAAAGTGCAGGTTGAGTTTGAATTAGTTCTGACCTATTAACGAAATCAAAGTCAATTATTCAATATTTTTCGATGATAAAGAAATAACTTTAAACATGTGTTCTAATGGTCTTACCGGACAAGTACCGTACAAGTTACCCCGCAAGTTTTCCAACGCTAACGCCCATTAAATCTGATGCTTAAATTTTAGGTGAATGCTTTGAATTCAGTTTTGACCCCGCAAGTTACCCCGCATGATAATCCCTGCTTTGGCATTTTAGATATGAGTAATCTATCTTTGGATGCATTAGGGTTTTGATAAACTGAATCAGTCATCAGCCTGGCTTTTTTAGAAAACGCTTCGCATTGAGAAGGTTTTCAACTTCCAATGCAAACTCTACGCATAGCAACACTACATTTTTCCTTGCAACAAAAAGGTAAAGTACCGGTTTCAGGGTGCATGCATTTTTATGTGGAGGCGATTACTAGTCTGGATTTCATTGAAAAACGATACAATAGATGACACATTCTCAATTCGGAGGTCACTGACCTCCGAATTTCAACTAACTGGATTCCAATTAAAATGAGAGCTATTAGTACAATCATTATCATAAACCCATTTCGAACAGCTTACACGTATAAATGACTCTTTGAAACGGGCGAATTATGAAATGGAATGCATAAAGGGCAACTGGAGTGTACGGGAATTTAAACGCCAGATAAACAGCCTTTATTTTGAACGAAGAGGCTTGAGTGCAAAAAGCGATTAAAGTATCGTTAAAAGCATCAAGGGTGATATAAAGAACAAAACTATGAATTTTCACCCCGCTTCCGGCATACCTTCGTACTCTACGATATGATGGGGCGTTTCGCCATAGTGAAAACTGTGATTCCGGTGGTCGCGTTCGTCCAGACCGATTCTCCGGAATATATCTGCCCAGGTTGTAAGCTCCGGAGCATATTCACGGGCAATGGGGTTGTCGGCCGGTTCGGTTTCCCACTGGGGGTTGTTTTTTACCATGGCAGCGTAGATGTGCTCGGCATGATCTTCAAATTCGGCATTAAAACGGAATGCTGCTTTGATATTAACCCAGGCAAGAACTTTCGAAAGCAGAATGTAAAAGCCGGTAATCAGCACCACGACGGGTGTAGCCAAAAACCAGGGATCTTTCATTCCGTCTTCGCGCATTTTTTCCTGAATAAGCAGCAAATGGTAAAATTCGTTGTCCTGCGCCGAACGCCCCCACTCCATAATGTCGCGCGCCCAGTTTACCTTCCCGCGGTTGTGGTAGTTGTGCGTTAGTCGTACATATTGCCGGAGTTCCCATTCACGGTAAGGTATACAGGCCAGTATTTCAAGTAGTTTGGCTTTGCCGAGGGTGTCCTTTTTTCCGGCTGCCAGGTCCATCGCGGCAAAGAAGAAGCGGGCCGCTAATCCATATTGTAAGGGTAATCGTTGTAATGATTCGTGTTGTTCTTTTCGTAAATCGATTGTCATAATTGCGTTACAATTTATATTGATTAAAAATAGTTTGTTTGCACGATTCTAACGATTATCCCCCGACGAAAGTTGAATTGTTTGGGTTAATTAACTAAAAATTTCCGTAATTGCGCTAACCCGAAATAATTATTAAATTTGCGACTTAAAATTTGAAAACCCTATGTTGTTTAATTCCTTCGATTTTGCGGTGTTTTTGCCGCTGGTCTATATCCTATACTGGCTTTTTTTTCAGAAAAACCTGAAGCTGCGAAATCTGTTTCTGCTGGCGGCCAGTTATACCTTTTACGGTTTTTGGGACTGGCGGTTTCTGTCGCTTATCCTTATCAGTTCGCTGATGGACTATGTGCTGGCGCTTAAAATTCATCAACTGGGGGACGAGAATCAGCCAAAACGTAAAAAGCTGATGGTGTTAAGTATGGTGCTTAACCTCGGTTTTTTGGGCTTCTTCAAGTATTACAATTTTTTTGTCGAAAGTTTTATTGCCAGCTTTTCGCTTTTCGGGAAGGACTTTGGATACACACCGCTGAATATCATCCTGCCGGTAGGGATAAGCTTTTACACTTTCCAATCGCTGAGTTATACGCTGGATGTGTATTATAAAAAGATGGAGCCAACACACAAACTCATCAACTTCCTGGCTTTTGTCAGCTTTTTTCCGCAGTTGGTGGCCGGACCTATCGAACGTGCAAAAAAGCTGTTGCCTCAGTTTGAGGAAGTTAAAACCTTCGATTACCAGGCAGCACGCAGCGGACTTTTGCTTATCGTTTTTGGTTTGTTCAAGAAAGTGGTGATTGCCGACCGCTTGGCGGTGTTTATCAATCAAACCTACGGTTCTATAGAGGAAGCGAAAGGCATCGCTATGCTTATGGGCGTACTGTTCTTTGCGTTTCAATTGTACCTCGACTTCTCGGCTTACTCCGATATCGCCATCGGTACAGCGCGACTTTTCGGGTTTAAACTTACTACCAATTTTCGCCGGCCCTACCTTTCGGCTTCCTTTTCGGGATTCTGGAAACGCTGGCACATTACGCTTTCCAGTTGGTTTCAGGATTATATTTACATCCCGCTGGGAGGAAACCGCAAGGGTTACAACCGTAAGCTGGTGAACCTGATGGTGGTGTTTTTCCTGAGCGGACTGTGGCACGGTGCTTCCTGGAATTTTGTAATCTGGGGATTGATCAATGGCTTGTTTCTGGTGGCTCTCGATCCGCTTTTTCAACTGGAAAAGCCGGGCAACCTGATGAAACGTGTTGCTGCCGCAGTGCTTGTTTTTGCCGGATGGACACTTTCGCTGGTGTTTTTCCGTGCACAAAGCGTTGCCGATGCTTTACTTGTGTTTGCAAATCTGGGCTTAGGGCAAACCGAAGCGCTCTATCAGTTTGGCTTAAACAGTCGCGAATTTACCTTTGCTGTATATACCCTGGTGGGAATTATGATCTACGAGATAATTGCTGAACGCTATGGCAATCGCCTACTGGAACGTTTTTTCGCATCGCCCGTTTACCTGCGCTGGGGGCTGTACCTGGCCCTCACCCTGAGTATCATCTACCTGGGATCGTACGGTGCTGCCAACGACAATAGTTTTATTTATTTTCAATTCTAAAAGATGTCAAAACGTAAAAATATTAGCCAGCCAAAAACCGTTCAAAAGGTAAAAAAACACCGCGAACTGGTGTTCAGGTTCTTCCTTTTCTCAGCGATAGTGGCCGGTGTCGTGTATTACACCGATACAAAAGGCTATTTCAATCCCGATTACACCAACGACCATACCCGTCGGAAATGGAATGCTTATTATGAGTTTACCAAGCGTCAGTCCGTGGATGTGGTGCTGGTGGGTAATTCACACCTCTATACAGGGGTGAGTCCCGAACATCTCTCCAATGCGCTGGGAGCTTCCTGTTTTATTCTGGCTTCGCCGGGTACCACCATGACCGATACCTAC
>JAVFAG010000089.1:7452-10892 GCA_034002585.1 Paludibacter sp. | reverse complement strand
CTCGAAGAAATGAAGGACAAGGAAGCTCTGAAAGACTGTCGTGTGTGGATGTATCGTGGTGCCTGGGCTGAATGGGAAATCGACCATATCGAAATGGCCGTACCTATTAGTCCCGAGCAATTACTGCGAAAACGTCATTCCATTCTGAAACACCAGTCGCAGATGGAAGCAGCTCCTTATATGGGTAATGACGAACGCCTTTTCTGGCAACGCTCCGAAGAGCGCAACCGCGCCACAGCCTCCCTGTATCAACAGTTGGGTCTTGCTTCTTACGAAGCCATCGAAGCATTTGTGGAATATAAATTTAAATAATTGACAGAAATGAAACGTATCAATGTGAAATTTCTGCCCGAACTGGAAGAGATGCGAATCAACGAAGTTGGTTCGTATCTCACAGCCACAACCTTATGGCATCCCATTAAATGTGTAAACTGGCCTGCACAGTTCAACTATCAGCCTACTGTGAAATTTATGATTGCCCGTTCTGAATTGGCGTTCTACATTTACTTTAAAGTGGAAGAAAACGGTGTGAAGGCAGTCTATACCAACGACCAGGATCCTGTTTGGCAGGATAGCTGTGTGGAATTTTTTGTTGGATTACCTCACGAGCCCGGCTATGCTAACTTCGAGTTTAATTGTGTTGGAACCTGTCTGGCTACCCGGCGCACTTCCCGCAACGAAAATATCCGGCCACTTACCACTTCAGAACTGACTAGCATCGAACGTTTTGCCTCATTAGGTAGCAATCCGTTGACAACCCATGAAAAAACAAACTGGGAACTTTCGGTCAGAATTCCGTTTTCTGTCCTGGGAATGAATCATTCGGAGAAACCAACTCAGCTAAGAGCTAATTTTTACAAATGTGGTGATGAAACAGACACACCGCATTACCTCAGCTGGAGCGAAATAGACACTCCTGCTCCTGATTTTCATCAACAGGAGTTTTTTGGGGTACTAACAATTTGATAAACTAAAGTACCAGGTTATAAACCCCATCTGTGGCATATTGACCCTCTTTGATTCCTTCCTTCAGCTCGGTCATTCCATTTTGCTGGCGACCCGTTTTAACCTCCAGTTTTTCAAATTCATACTTTTCGGCAGTCTTTTCTTTTAATCGAAGTACATAGTTTGTAGATTCGCTTTTAAGAAAGGCTGCAGTGGGTAAGGCCTGAACTGAAAACGTCGATACAATAACATCACATACCAGCAGTTGATTTAGTATCAATTGTTGCGACTCTGAAGCCGGCAATTGAGCATAACATTCCACAACCCTTGCAGGCTCTGTCAACACATTGCCGATGCTACTGACAACAGCTGTCATTGATAACTGACCTTCTGTTGCCCTGATGCGAACCTGCTGTCCTTTTCTGATAGTAGCAGCATCTGATTCAAAAATAGATAGCTGTAACTGTAATCGGTAAGGATCAATTACCTCCAACAGGGTTGAATTACTGTCAACAAACGATCCGGAACTGATTCTTAATTGACCCGGAATACCTGAAATGGGTGCCCGAACAGGATAGGTAGCGCTCACGTTGCCGCTACTGATATCTTCCGGATTTAACCCCGCTACTGAAATCTTCATTTTTAGTACTTCATAGGAAGAACGGGCCAACAGGTACTCACTTTTCACCATTTGGTATTCTTTTTCAGGTACAACTGAATTTTTAAACAGGTGATTTATGCGTTCATATTCGCTTTTTAAACGGTCATAGGTTGCGGATGTTTGCACAAAATCGCGCTGTAAATCAAGAATCTCATTCCCTCCAATTTCGAAAAGCACCTGACCTTTGTGTACCGGATTCCCGCTTTGTACTTTAATTGACTTTACCACCCCACTTACAGGTACTGTTACCGCAACCATCCCATTGGGTAAAGCAACAACCTTAGCATTGCAACTGACCACAGAATCGAAATCCACTTTCGATGGCTCACCAAGTTGCATCGCATTTAATTCAAATTGCTGACTGGTGATGACGATTCCTTCAGCATTTCCCTCTTCAGTTAACTGCGATTGCCGCGTACACGACTGACTCATCAGCAGGACAAGGCCTAAAATTAACAGCTTAGTTGTATTCATAGGATTGTATTTGTTAATTGACAGGATAATTTAATTCAAGAGTGAGCCGGTTCAGTTCGTTCAACTGGTCAAGGTAGTGAAAGCGGATTGCCATCGCATTTTCAAAACTCAGGGTAAACGTTTTTAAATCAATTTCACCACTCCTCCAACTCAGCTGAGCAGTCCGGAGTAGCTCATCGTGTAATATTTTTCCTTCCCGATGATAATACGAAATTGCCTCCAGTAATTCGTTGCGCCGATTTTGCAGTCTGCGATTTTCCACTTTCAGTTCGTCTATAGCATATTCAGTTTCCAGACTGGCAGCAGTCGAAGCTTTCGTTGCTGCTTTAATTTTGGCAACAAAAGGTTTAACTACTAACGGTATAGCTATTCCAGCTTCAAAGCCCTGATAATAACGAGCGTTTTGGAATTTGTTTGTACCTATAAAATAGTTGATGAAAAAATCAGGTAACAGCTTTGCTTTTTCCAGTGCAATGCTGTTTTTTAGCAACTCTTCCTCTTTCCGTAGTTTCAGAACAAAAGGCGTCGATTCCACTTCACGGAGTACCAGAGATAGTTCGTTAACTCCTTGAGTGACCAAAAATTCATTTTGATGACCAGTCAATAACTTCAATGTGGAATATAAAGCTTCTGTTTGTTGATTTACATCCCTTAGTTCCAGGTTAAGCTGTTGCAAGCGTGCCTTTGCATTCAACACATCGAGCTGCGAGCTATACCCGGTCTGTTGTTTTAGCTTAGTTGAAGCCAGAATTTCGGTGTACAAACTATCCATTAACTGTAAAGCCTGCTTTTTTTCGTTGTAAGTTTGCAAGATCACATAATTTAAACTGACCTCCCGGATAATTTTTTCCTGTTGAATAGATAATTCCTGCTCCGACAGGGCATATTCCGATTGCCTGGCTTTCTTTTCTGCGGAATAAAGAGTTGGAAAACTGAAATCCTGACTGATGCTCCACACCTTCAAAGGGAAATTATTTTCAGCGATATTATTTTCGTCTGTACCATACGAAACGATTGTTTTACCAGGATCGAAGGCTGCTCCTTTCAAGTCCTTTTGAGCCGACATCCGGATAATCCGGGACTCTATCAGCCGGTTATTTTTCAGTGCAAGAGCAACTGCTTCATCCAAACTGATAACAGGCGACTGAGCGTGGACTGTCAGGACTGGAAGAAGAAAAACGAACAACAATGTAGTTCCCCGAATGATTTTAAATGGGAAAAGGGTAATTTTTCGTACGTTGTAAAAAATTTCAAACATGAGCGGTAATGCAATCATAGTTAACAATGTGGATGTGAACAACCCACCAATGACTACCGTGGCCAGCGGACGTTGAACTTCAGCTCCGGCACCTGTCGACAA
>JAVFAG010000089.1:0-7352 GCA_034002585.1 Paludibacter sp. | reverse complement strand
TACATCCAATCCATACGATGCTATTTTTGTACGGTTATAATTGATCTGAATTTGAGGCAACCCAGCTGTTTTTTCTAAAATCACATCACCGGCACCTTCCACCTGCGTTATTAATTCCTTTATCTCATTGGCTTTGTGATCAATATAGTCGAGATCGTCACCGAAAATCTTTATAGCGATATCGGACCGCACACCGGTAATTAACTCATTGAACCTCATTTCAATGGGTTGTGTAAATTCATACTCAACACCTGCTATAACCGATAATTCCTGCTTAAACAGTTCAGCCAGTTCTTCCTTGCTTTTCGCACTTATCCAGGCTGATCGGGGTTTTAATTTAATGATCATGTCGATTTCTTCCATCGACATGGGGTCGGTTGGAACCTCAGCAGCACCAATCCGACTCACAATCTTATCTACTTCAGGAAACTTTTTCATCAGGAGCTGTTCCATCTGAGTGGTCAGTTCTATCGTTTTGGATAACGACGTACCTGTTTTCAATACAGGTTGAATGACAAAATCGCCTTCATCAAGGGTAGGTACAAACTCTCCACCAATCCGCGTGAATAAGAATCCGGTTAGTACAAGTGAGCCCAATGCAGCCCCCAGTACGGCACGTTTGTGTTTACATGCCCATTCAATGGATGGACGATACGTACTGTACAAAACGCTCATAAACCGATCCGACAAATTGGGTTTGTCGTTCAGCGAGGGTTTTAAAAACAGCGACGAGGCTACCGGCAACCATGTAAGTCCCATGATCATCGCTCCGATAATTGCAAAACTAAACGAAAGTGCCATCGGTCGGAACATTTTCCCTTCAACCCCTGTAAGCGATAATACAGGAATAAAAACAATCAAAATGATGATCTGTCCGAATATAGCCGATTTCATCATTTTTGCAGCTCCATCAATCGAGATGGCATCCATCAGCGACTGTCGGTTGTCGGAAATCGCTTCGGAAATTTCCCGACGTTTGACTACCATTTTAAGGGCGATAAATTCTACAATAATCACTGCCCCATCAATGATAATTCCAAAGTCGAGGGCACCCAGACTCATCAGATTGGCATCGACACCAAAGATATACATCATCGAAATTGTAAACAAAAGGGCCAGTGGTATCATCGAAGTGATTACCAATGCTGAACGAAAATTTCCTAACAGAAAAATAACAGTCAGCATCACAATCAATGCACCCAACACCAGATTCTCAACAACTGTAAAGGTGGTTTTTGCAACCAGTTCACTACGATCTACTATCGGATTTATAGTAATTCCTTCCGGCAAATTATCCTGAATTTCAGCCACACGTTGTTTAACTTCATTGATAACCTGTTTCGAATCTGCATCTTTCAACATCATCACCTGTCCGAGAATCGACTCTCCTTTCCCATTGGCAGTGATAGCCCCGTACCGGTTGGCATGTCCAAAATTAACACTGGCGATATTTTTAATAAAGATGGGAACACCATCGACATTTTTCACCACAATATTCCCGATATCCTCTACCGATTTTACCTGACCATCGCCGCGAATAAAATAACTCTGATTGGTTTTCTCAATGTAAGCGCCACCCGAAATACTATTATTCGCTTCCAGTGCAACAAAAACCTCCATCAAACTAACACCTGTCGAAAGTAACCGGTCGGGATGTATTCCCACTTCGTATTGTTTCAGGTATCCGCCCCAGCTATTGATTTCAACGACTCCATGAATTCCGGAAAGCCTCCGTTTCACCACCCAATCCTGAATAGTACGTAAATCCATGGCCGAATACTTCTGCTCATACCCATCCTGTACATCGAGGGTATACTGATAAATCTCGCCTAAGCCGGTAGTGATCGGACCCATTTCAGGCTCTCCAAATTCATCAGGAATTTTAGCCGCAGCGCTTTTAATCTTTTCAGCAATCAGCTGGCGGGGAAGATAGGTACCCAAATTCTCGTTAAAAACGATAGTAACCAGCGATATCCCAAATTTCGAAACCGATCGGATTTCCTGAACACCCGGCAAATTAGCCATCTCCATTTCAACCGGAGCAGTGATGTACTGTTCAATTTCCTGGGTCGACAAATTACCCGAAGTGGTAATGACCTGAACCTGATTGTTGGTTATATCAGGCACAGCTCCTACCGGTATCTGCAGGATGGCATACACTCCAAATCCCACCACCGAAAGGGTAAATAAAATGACAATCAGCTTATTTTTGACACTAAATTCAATAATCCTGGTTAACATGGTCGATGGTTTTTAAGGTTCTAAACGTATGATACTATCGGGTACCACTTTTCCCTTACGAAAAGGAACTTTTTACGAAGGATAATACAATCCGGCCTCCGGTCCGAGAGGGAGTCCGAGAAGTATCCACACAATCATCAGAAAGGTCCATACGATGAAAAAAACGAACGAATAAGGAAGCATGGTACTTATGAGCGTTCCCAGCCCCGACTTTTCTTCGTATTTCTGATAATAGACAATAATGAGTGCAAAGAAACTCATCATGGGTGAAATAATATTGGTGACACTATCGCCAATGCGGAATACGGCCTGTGAGAGTTCGGGAGAATAGCCCAGCAACATAAACATGGGAATAAATACCGGTCCCATAATGGCCCATTTGGCTGAGGCGCTTCCCATAAAAAGGTTTATAAAGCCTGAAAAGAGTATAAATAAAATCACCAATGGAATTAATCCTATATCAGCGGTCTGAAGGATATCTGCCCCTTTCACGGCAATAATTAATCCCAGGTTGCTCCATTTAAACCATGCAACAAACTGCGCTGCAAAGAACACAAGCACAAGAAACGAAACCAGACTTTTAAAACTGTTATTCATCCCGTTAATTACATCTTCGTGCTTTTTGAAGGTTCCGGTGGTATAGCCGTACACAATACCAATAATAGCTCCGATAAAAAATAAAACCGATATAAACCCCTTCAGCAGCGGTGAATGCAGAACCGTATTATCGCTTCCCCTTAAAAACCCCTGATCAGGAATTAATCCGGCCAGAAAGATAGCTCCGAATAGCATCAGGGTAATAAAAACGCGTCGTAATCCTTTTTTCTCAATATCGGTCAGGGGCACAATTGGCTCCATGGCAACATTACCTTTATAAGTTCCCAGTCGGGGCTCTACCCACACTTCGGTAAGCCAGGTGCCGGCAATGGCTATTACAAAAGTCGAAACAGCAATAAAATAATAATTAGCAGTGGGCATTACGTAATAATCCGGATCGATAATTCGTGCTGCTTCTGTTGATAGTCCGGCCAACAACGGATCAATGGTCCCAATCAACAGGTTGGCACTGAAACCGCCACTCACCCCGGCAAATGCTGCCGACATCCCTGCAATCGGATTCCTTCCCAGGGAGTGAAAAATAACTCCCGCCAACGGAATAATTAACAGGTAACCGAGGTCGGATGCCACATTGGACATAATGCCTGTAAACACCACAAAAAATGTAACCGAACGGGGTGGTGCTTTAATAAGAAGGGCATTGATTGCCGTTTTGACCAATCCGCTGCTTTCAGCGATACCAATACCCAGCATGGCTACCATTACTATTCCAAGCGGAGCAAAACTGGTATAATTATCCACCAGTTGAAGCATAATGCGGTGTAGTCCTTCAACAGAAAGTAAATTAATTACACGGATGGTTTCACCGTTTGCAGGGTTCACTCCCTCCCAGCCCAGCCAGGCACCAATAACGGAAATCACCAGTGTAATGAGGGCAATAATTCCAAACAACGCAGCAGGATGAGGTAATGCATTACCCCCCTTTTCAATAATACCTATAAATTTGTTTAGTAATTGCTCAAACTTTTGTTTCATCCTTTTTAAAGTCTCGTTTTTAAACCCTACAACTAAACCTCACTCATTTAGGTAGAAACTGCTTCATCACAGCTACAAGATCTTCTTTCTGAATAGGCTTGGTCATGTATTCGTCGCAACCACATTCAAATGCTCTTTGGCGATCCAATTCACCGGTGTAAGCGGTTTGCACAATAATCGGTAACTTTGGAAAAGCTTTTTTAATGATTGAAGTGGCTTCAAAACCATCCATGACAGGCATTTTTAAATCCATCAATACTATATCAACGTTATTTGAATCGCAATATTCAACCGCCTCCTTACCGTTAATTGCGCGGTGTATGGCAAACAAACCATTGCCTACCTTCCTTAATAAAAGATCCAAAAATAGAAAATTTAAATCTTCATCTTCTGCTATCAATACATTAAAAATGGATGATTCTTCACTCATAATATTCAATATTTTAAACACATTACAACTAAAAACCGATACACTCCAACAATTCAAACACAATCAAAAAAAATCAAAGCTCAAAGTTACATTTTTTTAGCAAATTACAATGAAACATAGCTCAATTTCAGTTACTTTTTCATGAGATAGTAGTTTTATCCTTTATTTATAATCTGATTCAGAATGTCAACAAGGGTGTAGGTATAATGCGATTTAAGGTAGACGGCATTCTTTGCTACAGGGACTTCCGAACGAAGTGAGTCTGTCAGAGCTTCTTCAAACTGTTCATAACTCATTATTGCAGGACTGATTTCCTTCATAGTATAAAAGCGGGTTTCTACAGTATCGGGATAACGTGCTAACACATGACAGCCAGCACCCAACAGTTCAAAAAAACGGGGAGTTACCGGATTAAAACCTGCAGTTCGGGCCGCTCCTTCATCCATACCGGGTGTTGCGTAAAATGCAACTTTTGCCGATCGTATCAACTCAATGTATTCTTCACGCGATTGGAATTTTCCAACTATGCCCGTTTGGTTGCTTCGATAAAACAACTCACCATTCTGCTCTACCTGATGTAAATACTCAATATCGGGATGTTGTTTTTCATAACGAAGCAGATAATCCCATAAAATACTGTTTTTTCGCCCTGCGACCACAATATCGTATTTCTTATCAAATACTTCATCTCCGTTGAGTTGGTACCTTGAAGGTAAAGTCATTGGAAAATGAACAAGCTTATTCCTAAACTGATGTTCCTTCAGGAAATGAAGGACTTCCAGATTGGTAACAAGAAGATAAGGACAGTGAGCATACATTTTCTTTAAGACTTTAATATTGTCTGGCAACCAAAAATCAATCAGTACCGGAATGATGGAAGCTTCGTTCGAGAAACATCTGTACGGTTTCATGTGCATTTCAAAATACAACGATAAACCACTTTCAGATTTTTTCCGTGGACGGGTTATGTATTCCATATAACCCTTAAAGAAACGATTGTCGAAGCGTTTGAAAGTAGAGTACACTAAATTAGAAGGAAGCGATGGAGTGTTCCTGAGTGGAATATGCAACAAGAACGATAACTCGTCTTCCCACTCGTACACGATTTGCCAACTGGGCCAGGATTGGTAATGCCGGTCGGTGAGAATTGAATGAAGTTCTGTCATTTCCTTATGTATATATTGATTAATAACAGTTTATTCTAACACTGAGATACGAGCCTGAGTATTAGTTTGGTGTAATTATACAATAAAAAGCCGTTGTAAAAAAATCTCTTAAATATGGAACGTTAAAAACAGTTGGAAGTTTGCGTACTTTCAACTTAAACTTAATTTCATAATTCGGATTGATCAGATAATAATCCTTGCTGCAAAATTTAAAATTATTTCTTTCTACGAATTGACAAAAACGCTCAATACTCAGACGGGTATTCCGAATCTCCATCAGTGATTCTATCTTTTGATCAGTTTCACCAAAACGTTTCAATATCCAACGATATCCGATTTCAGGCAATAAATGAACATAGGGACACTGACTGAGAACTTTACTTTCACAAATTTGCTGATGCCCCCCGAAAGGCATGCGCCAGGGTGGAAAAGCAATGAGTAGTTTACCTCCGGGAGAGAGGAAATTTTTAAGATTGCTCAAAAACAACTCCTGATTCGGAATATGCTCAATTGTATCCCGCATAATAATTAAATCAAACTTCTCAATTGATTCAGGTTCAACATCATAGATATCAGCGGCGATAAGCGTAAGATTGTTTTTTTGTGGATGCTGCGCATAAAATCGTCTTGCATTTTCAATTTTGTTAGGCGCAATATCGATTCCACACACTCTGCATCCCATTTCCAGAAATGGTTTTAAATTACCTGCCTCTCCACAGCCTATTTCAGCAATCGTCATCGACTTACTAAGAGGCATCACTTTGCTCAGGTATGGAAGTATGTGTCTTTCAGTCACAAGGTACTGTTCCTTAAAGTATAATTCGCGATCGGTATGTCGTTCCTGCATGTGTACAAATTTCATTAAAAGAAAGTGCTAAATTAACTGTTTTAGTTAGTATTACAAACAGTTTACGCTATCGTCCGTGTATTTGTATCAAAAAAAATTGGCCTCTTTGTAAATATTTGAGTAATTAATGTACTTTTGTTTACGAATTAAAAAAGAGAAATAATGAAATTCACTTCTGAAACTCAGTCTTATATTCGTGGTGAACAGTTTTCGAATGCGCTGAAAATCCCATTTCCGGAAAAGTTTGTTGAGCAGAATCGTATCGAGGTATTACTTCGGATTTGTAAAGGTAAAAAAGTTTTACATATAGGCTGTGCCGATCATTTACCGTTGATAAAACAAAAACTGGAAAAGGGAAAATGGTTACATGCGTTATTGTGTGGTGTGGCAAGTGAGTGTACCGGTATTGATATAAATAGCGAAGCAGTTGATTATATAACCAGAGAACTAAACATTTCTGATGTGTATTATGCCGACATTACCGATGAGTTACCCCTATCACTTCTTAACAGGCAATGGGATGTTGTGGTGATGGGTGAAATTCTCGAACATGTCGACAATCCTGTGGATTTTCTGAAAGCCATTAAAGCCCGACTTCATGCAAGGGCCGGTGAATTAGTTCTTACGGTGCCAAATAGTTTCAACCTGCTTTTCAGGAACGATATAAAAAAGAATATCGAAGACATTAATTCCGATCACATGTATCATTTTACGCCCTATACTCTGGGAAGAGTCATCTACAAAAGCGGATACTCATCGCTTGAAATCTATGTTGCCGACCGCGTTGCACTACCTTTTCATTTAAAAATAACCAATTTAATACGAAAATTACTTGGAATAAAAAGCCGGTTTTCCTTGAAATATTTTGCAACCCTGATCGGAGTCACGCATTTTTAAATAATTCTCAGAAAGGTTGAAGATGTAATCAGGTTCCTGTTTTCTTATAGCTCAATATTGCCCATCCATTGAAGAAAAAAGCAAATCCTGTAAGCGCTGCGAAGTGCCATTTTAAATCCCCAAAAGAGCTTCCTTTAAGAAAAATAAACCGAAGCACTTCGACCATATAGCGCAAGGG
>JAVFAG010000088.1:5243-11225 GCA_034002585.1 Paludibacter sp. | reverse complement strand
TCGATGCTGAGTATGCCGCTGGATATTAATGGCTTGCTTAGAAAACTGGATGCGACCAGGCCCGATTATTCCTATCTCACAGCGAATAGTCTGTTTCTGAAATCCAGCCCGTTTTTCTCCGAACTGGCCTTCAATGGGTATCATTCCATCCTCGACACTTTTCTGCTTCCTTCCACCGATATCTTCCTGGAAAAGCAAAAGAAACTCTTTTACCCCCGGTATATGAAACCGGTAGGTTTTTTTACCGTCGAGCGAAATATAGTTCAGGCACGTTCTACCATCATCCGCTATATGGCTACCTATAATCCGGGTTTTATAGCTTTTCGGGTCGATAAACTGCCCGATGTGTCTGACCTGGTGAATTTTCAGATTGAAATAAAACCTGTGCACAAAGCAGTGAACCTGGCCAGGCCTGAAATTAACCCCTCAGTGGCGAAACTGAAAATCGAGAAGATGAAACAGAATCCATGGACGGTGCGTTCCAATGCTTTGCTGCAGTTCTCGCAAAATTATATTTCTAAAAACTGGTACCAGGGTGGTAGCGATAATATTGCCATTTTGGGTATCTTAAACGGCCGTTTCAACTACGATAACAAGAAGAATATTCAGTGGGAGAATTTCGCGGAATGGCGATTGGGCTTTAACTCGGTGGAAGGCGATACCCTGCGTTTTCTAAATACCAATGACGATATCATCCGTGCTACCAGTAAGTTGGGTGTCAAAGCGGGAGGGAAATGGTTTTACTCGGCCAATATGGATTTCTCGACGCATTTTTTCAACAGCTACCGGGGAATTAATTCGCAACAAATGAAGGCAACCTTGCTTACACCGGTACGTTTCAACCTGGGGGTGGGGATGGATTATAAACCCAGTAAAAACTTTTCGCTCTACGTTTCTCCGCTTACCTACAAGTTTATTTATGCCAACGATACGATAAATGTAAGTCAGAAGTCGTTCGGTATTCCTGTAGGAGAAAATATTTTAAGCCAGCTGGGTAGTTCGATGCGCCTCCAAAACTCAATATCTCCTTCCCGGGAAATACAGATTGATTCGAAACTGACTTTCTTTACCAATTACGAAAAGGTGGAAATCGACTGGGAAGTGGTTGGTAATTTTACAGTAAATCGTTTTCTTTCAACACGTATTTCGTTGAATCCGCGCTACGATAATACGGTAATCATGGCAGCAGGCGAGAAGGCGAAAATTCAGTTTAAACAATTGCTCACCTTTGGGTTGTCGTACAGGTTGTTGTAAATTACTTAAACCGATCGTGCCAGCGCATAAAAACCTCTGCATTTTCTTCTCCGTGATGCCGTAGCGATGTAAGGATTCGTTCCAGTGTATGCTCAGTATGTAATTCTGTTTTGGAATAAAACGTATCGGCATAACAAATTATCTGCTCTTCGATGCTCACTGGTCGCATATCGCGGTAAGGAAGTGGAAGGTTTCTGGCTACAATCTGCTCCAGCGAAATCCCCACGCCGGTATGTCGCTCGCACACCAGGGCGTGTTGCGGAAATCCTTCTTTGCATAGCAGATCAGCTCCCAGGTATCCATGTTCGATATAGTGATGACTGCCGGTACACAGAATGCGGGGGGCATTGCAAAGGTAAATGCCGATATCGTGCAACAGGGCCGCTTCTTCAATAAATCGGGCATCGGCTTGTAGTTCGGGATGGCGCTGAACCACGTCGAGGGCTTTTTGACATACCAAACGACTGTGGGTGAGCAGTATATGGTGTAATCCGCTTCCGGGAGTGTAGTACTTGTCAATAATATTTTCGGGATTCATCTGTATGCTGTTGTTATCCATCAGTGGTCCGGCAACGGGCTGTTGCAACCTTTTTCTGTTGGTGCATCGAAGATCCGGCCAGCTGATTTTTCCACAAATATACGGGAATTCTTTTTATCTTTGCTTTTCAAATTTTTTGCCCATGCGCTATGTCGATGTTGTACTGCCCCTGCCCCTGAAGGGCACTTTTACCTATTCCGTGCCTGCTGAATGGGAGCAGGAGGTGCGTATCGGTATGCGTGTGGTGGTTCAGTTCGGGGCTAAAAAACTGTACACAGGCATCATTGTTCTTCTTCATACCCATGCTCCCGAAGGCTATCAGCCCCGCGAAATAAGTTGTCTGCTCGACGAGGGTCCGGTGATGCGTCGACCGCAATTGCAGTTTTGGCAATGGCTAAGCGATTATTATATGGCTTCTCTGGGCGAAGTATATAATGCTGCGGTGCCTGCTGCCCTGAAGCTGGAAAGTGAAACCGAAGTGTACCTGAATCCTGATTTTGAAGCAGCCGAAGTACTTCCTTCCCGTGAACAGGCTCTGCTCGACCTGCTTTCGCCCGACAAAGCTGTAAAGATTGACGAACTGGCCCGCCTAACCGGGGTGAACAATGTGATGCCATTGGTAAAACGCTTGCTCGACCGCGAAGCAGTGGTGATGCAGGAATTGGTGGAACAAAAGTATAAATCGCGTACTGTGGTGTATGTTAAGCTGACGGAGGAATGCCGATCGGAAGAAGCGCTGGGGCTGCTGTTTGATTCCCTGAAGCGGGCTCCAAAGCAACTCGAACTATTGATGCGCTATATCGAACTTTCGAATTGCCTGAAACCTGCTACTGCCACCGAGGTGTCGCGCAACGAGCTTTTGGAAAGGTCGGGTGCAGCTGCTGCAGTTCTTAATGCTCTGCAGGAGCGGGGTGTTTTTCAATTCTACCGGAAAGAATCGACCCGACTGGAAACGGTGGCGGCTACGACCAAAAGCCATACGCTGAGTGAGTTGCAGCAACAGGCACTGCGTTCTGTTTACCATCAATTCACCAATCATGCCATCGTGCTACTGCACGGGGTTACCTCCAGCGGCAAGACCGAACTCTACATCCACCTGATTGAAAAAGTGCTGGCCGAAGGGAAGCAGGTGCTGTACCTAGTGCCCGAAATTGCACTTACCACTCAACTTACGTCCCGCCTTCGGAAAGTGTTCGGCGAAAAACTGGGCGTGTACCATTCGCGCTTTTCCGACAACGAAAGGGTCGAAATCTGGAACAATGTATTGCACAATAAAGGATACGAAGTGATTATCGGTGTGCGTTCCTCGGTGTTTCTTCCGTTTCGGCAGCTGGGATTGGTCATTGTGGATGAAGAACACGAACCCGGCTACAAACAACAGGATCCGGCTCCCCGCTACCACGCCCGCAATGCAGCGATTGTGCTGGCATCGATGCACGGTGCAAAAACGCTGCTCGGGACAGCCACTCCGGCTATCGAAAGTTATTTCAATGCACTTACCGGGAAGTACGGACTGGTGGAACTGAAAGAGCGTCACGAGGAAATTCAGCTTCCCGAAATCGAAATCGTGGATATGAAGGAGGCCTACCGCAAGAAGCAGCGCGAAGGTCATTTTTCGGATATCCTGCTCGATGAAATCCGTAAGACATTGATTTTAAAGGAACAGGTGATTCTGTTTCAAAACAGGCGTGGCTATGCTCCTTACATGGAATGCAAGGGTTGCGCCTATGTGCCAAAATGTAAAAATTGCGATGTAAGTCTTACGCACCACGCTGCTTTCAACAATTTGAGTTGTCATTACTGCGGTTTCACTGAGCCAGTTCCGCAGAAATGCCCCGTTTGTCAGTCACCCAAGCTCGATTCGCGTGGTATTGGCACCGAACGCATTGAGGATGAGATCCGGCAATTCTTTCCGGAAGCACGCGTGCAGCGCATGGACCTCGACACCACCCGCTCGAAAAAGGCCTATCAGCGAATCATTGATGAGGTAGAGGAAGGCAAGGTGGATATTCTGATCGGTACCCAAATGGTGACCAAGGGCCTCGATTTCGATAAGGTAAGTCTGGTGGGCATCCTGAATGCCGATAATATGCTCAACTTTCCCGATTTCAGGGCTCACGAGCGCGCTTTTCAGATGATAGCCCAGGTAAGTGGACGGGCCGGAAGGAAGCACCGTCGCGGCAAGGTGATTGTGCAAACCCACAGTCCAGACCATCCGGTAATTCAACAAGTGCTGCGACACGATTACACGGCCATGTTTAATACGCAGTGTGCAGAACGGCAGCAGTTTAAGTATCCTCCTTTTTACAGGATGATACAAATTACACTTAAGCACAAGGATGCAGGTGTGGTGAACCGATGTGCCTCGCTCATGAGTACCGAACTACGCAAGCAATTCGGGCAGCGCGTCGCCGGACCCGTTGTGCCGGCCGTTTCGCGCATTCAGAACCTCTACCTCCGGCTTATCATTTTAAAGATAGAGTCGGGATTTTCAGCAACCCGTGTGCGCGAGATTCTGGCAGTTATTATTCAGTATATGGGTTCGTTTCCGGAGTTTAAAAGTGTAAAAGTAGTGCCCGATGTGGATCCGGAATAAGAAATACAGGTTTGTCGCTCAAACCGATTCAACAAACCGGTTGCTGAAATCCCTCCTCCGCGACCAGCACCTCCCCGAAGGGTATGTGGTGCGCTCCGGCTACCAGCTCGAAGGGCGCGGACAAGGCAGTAACCGCTGGGAGTCGCAGCCGGGACGCAACCTGCTGTTTAGCGTACTTCTTCGCCCCGTTCATGTTGCGGTCGACGAGCAGTTTATCCTCTCGCAGATGGTGGCACTGGCCATTCACCGTAGCCTTCAGGAGCTACTGCCCGAAGAAGCGACGGCCTTTAGCCTGAAATGGCCCAATGATATCTATTGGAATAACCGTAAGCTGGGTGGCATCCTCATCGAAAACAGCCTGCGGGGTGGAAAAATTACCGAATGCATCATCGGCATCGGGCTGAACATCAACCAGCTTCACTTTTATTCCGATGCACCCAATCCTGTGTCACTGTGCCAGATTTCCGGCCGGCGGCACCGACTGATGAACGTGTTGCGAAACATCCTTCACCATCTTTTTGAAATCTACGTCCTGGCTGATTATGCTGAGGTACGCGGCGCTTACGCACAGGCCCTGTACCGCCGCGAAGGGTATCACAGCTATTTTGCACCGGGAAATGGACGGTTCGAAGCCCGCATCCTGAGAGTAGAAGCCGATGGCCGGTTGGTACTAAAGGAAAAAACCGGACAAGAATCCGGTTATTATTTTAAGGAAGTGGAGTTTTTACTGCCTGCTTCCGGGCATACATGAGGCTGAGTAAGAAACTTTTCGATATCACAGACCAGTTTTGTGAAGGACAATCGAAATGTCATTGCCGGTTTATTTTATCTCTTCATAATCAACATATTCTCCTTCTTTGTCGGAGATTATCTTCTCCCGGCGATCATTCCCATAGTCTGTTCCCATATCTTCTGACCGACGACTCCCATAGGCATCGGAAAAAACATCACCGCTGGTGCGGCGGCCAAAAAAGCCCTGCCCTTCCCTGCGCGGACCCCGGAACAGCATCCTCAGAAAACCAAATACCCCAAAAACCACCGTTAATAAAATTACCAAACCGATCAACAGCAGAAAAAATAAAAAATGAAACATGATGAAATGGTATGAATTCAGCTGCAAAGGTACGATATTTTGCTTACAATCCATATCTTCCGGATTTTATGATGGTTAAAATTCAGTGCCATACAAAATGTAAAACAAAATGCTTACAATATGTAAAATAATTTATATCTTTGCAGTGGAATTAATTTTAAAAAAACCATTTTACAGTTGATTATGAACTACTTAAACCGAATCACTGATATTGAACTTGAACGAAAATTACAGGCAGCCGGAGCCCTGCTCATTCGGGGTGCTAAAGCCTGCGGAAAAACAGAATCAGCAAGGCAATTTTCGAAAAGTATTCTGGAAGTTGATACCGACCCACAAGTACCGTTGTTGCTTGAAACTGCACCCGGGCGTCTGTTGCTGGGCGATTCTCCCCGCCTTTTAGATGAGTGGCAGGAACAGCCTAAGCTCTGGGATATGGTTCGTCGCGAAGTGGATAAACGTGCTATGCCAGCTCAATTCATTCTAACCGGATCGGCAAATCCC
>JAVFAG010000088.1:0-5143 GCA_034002585.1 Paludibacter sp. | reverse complement strand
GTTGCTGCCTTAGGTGCTACCGAAAAATCATTACTTGCCGACTTAAACTTTACAGGATTTCTGTTTGAGTCGTTAGTTGTACACGAACTTAGGGTGTATGCTCAGGCTAATGATGCAAGTGTATTTCATTACAGGGATTCTACTAACCTGGAAGTTGACGCCATCGTACAGAAATATTCAGGTGAATATGCGGCATTCGAAATTAAACTCGGCATCGGACAACTTGATGCAGCTGCCAACAAGCTTAAAAAATTTGCATCTGTAATTGACACTTCGAAATTTCGGGCTCCCCAATCATTGAACATTATTACGGGAACCGGAGTTAGTTTTACACGTAATGATGGTGTAAATGTTATTTCGCTGGCATCGTTAGGTTTTTAATATTACCTTCTTCCTGCCGCCCCTGCCGGTACTTGCACCACACTCATCGCACACCGGAAACCAATATAATTGGCTCCCTTTGTGGCATCGTGGTAGCGGCGGGCCGATGGGTGAAGCCAGTATTGGGCATCGTTCCACGAACCTCCCTTGTACACGCGGGCATTCGGAATTTTATGATAATCGGGTAAAAACACATCGAGTACGGTTACACTGTCGATGCGGTTAAGGTTGCCACGACTGGTATAGCTGTCGTATACCCATTCGTTGACGTTGCCGCCCAGGTTGTACAGTCCGAAATCGTTGGTGGCTCCCTGCTGTGCAGGAACAGTTCTCGAGAAAATATCCACGCGGCTGCCTGCTGTGGCTGAGCGTTTGTAATGAGCTTTAAGTTGTTCGCGCTGACGGGGAGTTAACTTGTCGGCCTGCTGCGGACTCCACGGGTAAGCGTACACCTTGTTGGCCGGATCGCTGCTGCGGCGGGCATAGGCTGCATATTCCCATTCATCTTCGGAAGGCAAACGGAAACTTACAAACATGCCGGTGTAGTTGCGCGACAGGTATTGATTGCTGCCCGCAAAATAGCGTTCGGACGAAAAAACCGCATTGTCAAGTTCTTCGACCGTGGTCAGGGTTGCCAGCATGTTGAAATCGGGTGCAGGGATGACGCCTGCTTTTACCAGCAACAGCTCATTCACGCGGTCGGAACGCCACTTACAATAGGCGACGGCCTGTTCCCAGCTGATGCACACCACCGGATAGTTGTCGTAGGACGGATGGGTGAAGTAATCCTGCATAAATGGCTCGTTATAGCTCAGTCCTTCCTGCCAGGCTTTGGTATCGGGACGGGCAGCGGCCACACGTTCGGGTGCCACCTTACCATACACAGCTGTCAGCCAGGCCAGGTATTCGCGCCAGTCGATGTTGCGTATTTCGTGCTGATCCATGTAGAAACTATTCACCGACAGTGTTTTACGGGTGTTCAACGCGTCGGGACGCGAACGGTGGGTAGCCGTTTCAAATTCCTCGGTATCGTCTATCGTAATGCTGCCGCCGGGTATCAATACCATTCCCGGAGGAGTGATGCCCACCAGTGCCGGTCCGCGAAAAGCATCGGGAGCGGTGAAGTCGTATTTCCATCCTGTGACACTGCTCATGCGACCACCTACTGCGCATCCCAACAGCGACAGAGTGAGTGCAAAGAAAAATCCTTTTGTTATACTGCGCATCATACTATCTGTTTCTTAAATGAATGTACATTTCCTGCAAAAATACTCAATTTAGGGCGTTGCAGGGAAATTTATCTCCAAAATAACGACTTAAATCCTGATTTCGTATAATATTTTCTTAAATTTGCGCTGTTTATGTCTGAAATGGAATAGCTTGCAGGGAAGATTTGCTTCAAGCGATGGCCTTTCGGACCGAATATTAACGTTATAAAAACGAATGAAAACCGAGCCATCCAGTCTTTTTCTGAAGTTAAACCAGCGACTGTACGATCTGCGTACACCCATCGTGATGGGCATCGTGAATGTTACCCCCGATTCCTTTTTTAGTCTGAGCCGCTTTAAAGCCGGCCGCAGTCTGCTGAATCAGGTGGAACAGCAGATTGCCGATGGGGCGACGATTATCGACGTAGGTGGATATTCAACCCGTCCACAGGCAGCCCCCGTGAGTTCGGAGGAGGAGTTACGCCGTATTTCGGAGCCTATCGAGCTTATTCGCAAGAAGTTTCCTGATGTGCCGGTTTCGGTGGATACATTCCGGGCAGAAGTGGCACGAACGGTGGTGGAGCGCTATGGGGTAGCAATGATCAACGATGTGAGCGGTGGCACCCTCGACCCGATGATGTTCGAAACTGTGGCTGCACTGCAGGTGGCGTATGTGCTGATGCACATGAGAGGTACACCACAAACCATGCAATCGCACATCACCTACGAGGCCCTGCTTCCCGATGTCATTCATTTTTTGGAAAAAAGGGTGGCGCAGTTACACTTGCTGGGTGTAAACGATGTGGTGATTGATCCCGGATTTGGATTTTCCAAAACGATGGAACAAAACTACGAACTGCTGCGCAAGCTCGATTATTTTAAGGAGATAGAAGTCCCGCTGCTGGTGGGCGTGTCGCGCAAGTCGATGGTGTATAATCTACTGGTAACGACCCCCGGGGGAGCACTCAACGGTACTACGGCCCTACACATGCTTGCATTGCTGGGAGGAGCATCGATTTTGCGGGTACACGATGTGAAAGAAGCGGTAGAGGCCGTTAAAATATTCAAAGCCTGGCAGCAGGCGGGTAATCAGGAGGAATAAATGGGAATTGGATTTCATATAGGACTGAAGGACATTATCGATATCGTGCTGGTGGCAATATTGCTCTACCAGCTTTTCAGGTTGTTGCGACGCAGTGGGGCGCTGAATGTGTTTTTCGGCATCATGTCGTTTGTAATCGTTTGGTTTCTGGTTTCGTATGTGTTTAAAATGGATTTGCTGGGAGGCATCCTCAACCGCGTGGTCAGCGTGGGAGCCTTTGCTCTGATCGTACTTTTTCAGGATGAAATAAAACGTTTCTTTTCCCGCCTTGGTTCGCGCCGCGAATTATTTGTTGCCTCTGTGTTTCGTAGGTTTTTCAGCAATGGTAACCAGGAATCGGAAAAAACCGATTACAATATTGTACAAATTGTGCTGGCCTGTCGCAGTTTATCCAAGCGGCAGATGGGCGGGCTCATCGTCATTGGCCGCAACAACAACCTCGATGCGCACATCTCTACCGGTGAGAAAATCGATGCGACCATCAACTCCCGTCTCATCGAAAGTATTTTCTTCAAAAACAGTCCCTTGCACGATGGAGCCATGATAATTGCCAACAACCGCATACAGGCAGCAGGATGTATCATTCCGGTATCCAAAAACCAGGAAATTCCCCGTCGTTTGGGCTTGCGTCACCGGGCAGCGCTGGGCATCACCGAGCATTCCGATGCCATTGCCGTGATCGTTTCAGAAGAAACCGGGAGAATATCGTATGCTTTTGGAGGCGAGCTCATGGTAAATGTGAAGGCCGAAGAGCTGGAAGCGTTTTTGTCGGGAAAGATGAGTGATCAGTAAAATAAACTTGCAGAAAAAAAAAGAGGACTTTTCAGCCCTCTTTTTTTATTAATATCCATTGGTACTTACGCTTTACCAGCGCTTCCCAACACGTTTTCAGTTTTGTGTTTGTAGAGTTTTTTCAGCTCTTCGCGGGCAGGGCCGAGGTACTTGCGTGGGTCGAATTCGCCCGGGTTTTTAGCAAATACTTCACGAACGGCAGCAGTCATTGCCAAACGACCGTCGGAGTCGATGTTTACTTTACAAACGGCCGATTTAGCAGCGCGACGAAGTTGTTCTTCGGGGATACCGATAGAATCTTTCAGAGCACCACCGTACTGGTTGATAGTAGCCACATACTGCTGTGGAACCGAAGAAGAACCGTGAAGAACGATGGGGAATCCGGGGATTTGTTTTTCGATTTCCTCGAGGATGTCGAAACGCAATGGAGGTGGAATCAACACACCGTTTTCGTCGCGGGTACACTGAGCCGGAGTAAATTTGTTGGCACCGTGCGAAGTTCCGATCGAAATAGCCAGCGAGTCAACACCGGTACGCGATACGAAATCAACCACTTCTTCGGGACGGGTATAGGTATGGTGTTCGGCAACCACATCGTCTTCCACACCGGCCAGGATTCCAAGTTCACCTTCTACAGTAACATCTTTCGAATGTGCATATTCAACCACGCGTTTAGTCAGCGCAATGTTTTCTTCGTAAGGAAGGTGCGAACCGTCGATCATCACCGATGAGAAGCCCATATCAATACACTCTTTGCAGAGTTCGAAGCTATCGCCGTGGTCGAGGTGCAGAACGATGGGAATTGCATAACCCAATTCTTTAGCATATTCAACCGCACCCTGCGCCATGTAGCGAAGCAGCGTCTGGTTGGCGTATTTACGTGCTCCACTCGATACCTGAAGGATCACGGGAGATTTGGTTTCAACACAAGCCGAAATAATAGCCTGAAGCTGTTCCAGGTTATTGAAGTTAAATGCGGGGATAGCATATCCGCCTTCAACCGCTTTCCTGAACAGTTCTTTGGTGTTAACTAATCCAAGTTCTTTGTAACTTAACATACTTTTTTAATTTAAATTGTTGAGATGATGGGTGCAAAAGTACTACTTTTTTATGAAAAAGCCGACAAAAGGCACTCATTTTTATACTCTAAAACATCTTTTTGAAGGTTTAGGTTCATCGGGATAGCTTAAGAATGGTTAGAAATGCTAAAAGGGTGCAACTGCAAGGTTATTTGCCCGAAATGTTGTAACTTAGCAGCCCTTTTTCTCAAATTTTATTATGATGAATATTTTTACAAAAAAAGAACAAAATGCGGTTAAAGCTGAGTCTGCAGTTATCAGACAAGATTTGCTGATTGTCGGTCAAAACTCTCGTCAGGGTAAATTCAGTGGGATGTTGTTGATTTCGGTTTTGATTTTTGGTACGGTTGCTTTGTGGGCACAGGCTCCGGCGAATTATTATCAAACGGCTTATGGAAAATCGGGAGCGACCTTGAAAACGGAATTGTCGGGAATTATTTCGGATGGATATGTGGACAAAGGATACGATTTTTTATATACCATATACGAAGAAAGTGATACTAAATCCGATGGTAAAGTGTGGGATATGTACTCTACCTGTTCATGGACACATGGAGTAAAGAAATGTGGGAATTACTCTA
>JAVFAG010000087.1:0-11234 GCA_034002585.1 Paludibacter sp. | reverse complement strand
ACCATAAAATGAATCAAATGAAGAAAGACAGAATACTCTGGGCTGATGACGAAATAGACCTGCTGAACGTGTATGTCCTTTTTCTGGAGGAAAAAGGGTACGAAGTGGTAACGGCGACCAATGGCAAAGACGCCATCGATTTGTGTCGGAAGGAAAGTTTCGATATCATCTTCCTGGATGAAAATATGCCGGGCCTGAGCGGTCTGGAGACCCTGGCGCAAATCAAGGAAATCGATCCGGATGTACCCATGGTGATGATTACCAAGAGTGAAGAGGAAAACATCATGAATATGGCCATCGGACGTAAAATTGCCGATTACCTCACCAAACCGGTGAATCCGAGTCAAATCCTCTTGACGCTTAAAAAGAATATCCACCAAAAAGAAATTGTAAACGAACATGCCACTACTTCCTACCGCTCGGAGTTCGGGCGCATTGGCATGCAAATTAACGACTCGCTTACCTACGACGACTGGGTGGAAGTGTACAAAAAGCTGGTGTACTGGGAATTGGAGCTGGCCGAAACCGACAGTGGCATGGATGAAATGCTCCGGATGCAGAAAACCGAAGCGAATCACACCTTTACCAAGTTTATTAAACGGAATTACGAAGACTGGTTCCGATACCCGGAAAAGCGTCCGCTGATGAGTCCAGATTTATTCAAAACCAAGGTATTCCCCCTGCTGGATGCGGGTGAAAAGGTGTTTTTTGTGCTGATTGACAATTTCCGTTTCGACCAGTGGAAGATTATTCGGGAGATGCTTTCCGAGTTTTACACCTTCACCGAAGAAGGCTTGTATTCGGCCATTCTCCCCACGGCCACCCAATACGCCCGCAATGCCATCTTTTCGGGATTGATGCCCCTGCAAATTCAGCAGATGTTCCCCGATTTATGGGTCGAAGAAGAGGAAGATGAAGGTAAGAACATGAACGAGAAAGACCTGATTCAGACACAGCTGAACCGTTTCAGAAAGAACTATTCCTTTTCGTACAACAAGGTAAACGAATCGTCGTACTGCGAGAAAGTAATTGAGCGTCTGCCGCAACTCGATGGAAACCAGCTGAATGTGTGTGTGTTGAATTTTATCGATATGTTGTCGCATGCACGTACCGAATCGAAAATGATGCGCGAGTTGGCCAACGACGAACAGGCCTACCGTTCGCTGACGCTCTCGTGGTTCCGGCATTCAGGAACGCTCGAATTGCTGAAAGCCATTGCCCGCAGAGGGTATAAGGTGATACTGACCACCGATCACGGTACCATTCAGGTGAAAAATCCTGTAAAAGTGATTGGGGATAAGAATACCACCGTAAATCTTCGGTATAAGGTAGGCAAAAACCTGAGTTACAACAAAAAGGAAGTGTATGAAATTACCGATCCGAAGCGGGTGGGACTGCCCAGTCCGAATGTAAGTTCGGCCTATATTTTTACCGGTCAGGACGATTTTTTCGCTTATCCCAACAATTACAATCATTACGTAAGTTACTACCGGAACACGTTTCAGCATGGAGGCATCTCGCTGGAAGAAATGCTGATTCCGCTGGTAGTAATGCAACCCCGATAAATTTTTAGTAAAGATGAGAACCTATACAAACGTAAAAGATCTTGGAGATTTGAAGGCGGCCGTGAAGGAAGCCCTGGAAGTGAAAGCCAACCGCTACAGTTACAAAGCGCTGGGCACCGATAAAACCCTGTTGATGGTGTTTTTTAATTCGAGTTTGAGAACCCGTTTGAGTACTCAAAAAGCAGGGATGAACTTAGGGATGAACACCATGGTGCTGGATATCAATCAGGGAGCCTGGAAACTGGAAACCGAGCGGGGGGTAATTATGGATGGTGATAAACCCGAGCATATCCTCGAAGCCATTCCGGTGATGGGTGCCTATTGCGATGTGATTGGCGTACGTGCTTTTGCCCAGTTCGAGGATAAAGCCTTCGACTACAGCGAAACCATCCTGAATCAATTCATACAATATTCAGGAAAGCCTGTGTTCAGTATGGAAGCAGCAACCGGTCATCCACTTCAGGCCTTTGCCGACCTCATTACCATCGAGGAATACAAAACGAAGGAACGGCCCAAAGTGGTGCTTACCTGGGCTCCGCATCCGAAGGCCTTGCCCCAGGCAGTGCCCAATTCCTTTGCCGACTTCATGAACGAAGCCGATGTGGAATTTGTGATTACGCATCCCGAAGGATATGAACTGTCGGAGCAATTCGTGCGCGGCGCCCGAGTCGAGTACAACCAGATGAAAGCCTTCGAAGGCGCCGATTTCATCTATGCTAAAAACTGGGCGGCTTTCAACGATCCCAATTACGGCAAAATCCTCAGCACCGACCGCAGCTGGACCGTCAGCGACCGCCAGATGGCCGTAACCAACGATGCGCGTTTTATGCACTGCCTGCCCGTGCGCCGCAACATGATTGTGACCGACGAGGTAATCGAAAGTCCGCGCTCCATCGTGATTCAAGAAGCCGCCAACCGCGAAATATCGGCACAGGTGGTCATCAAACGCATGCTCGAAGCGGCACAATAATCTTTCATTCAATAAAAAAAAAAAACAATGAACCTCGAACAAGTAATCGCTTCGATTCGCAATGTGCCCGACTTTCCAAAACCAGGCATTCAGTTTAAAGATATAACCACGGCCATGAAGGATCCGGAAGTGCTCCGCTTCATTGCCGACGAACTCTACTATTATTACAAGGACAAAGGCATCACCAAAGTGGTGGGCGTCGAAAGCCGTGGCTTCGTGCTCGGCAGTATTCTGGCGTATAAGCTGGGCGCGGGTTTCGTGCTGTTGCGCAAGCCGGGAAAACTTCCTGCCGAAACTTTTCGGGTGGAATACTCGTTAGAATACGGAGTGGATGCGCTCGAAATTCACAAAGATGCTATCGGTGAAGAAGATGTGGTGCTGTTGCACGACGATTTGCTGGCTACCGGCGGAAGTGCGGGTGCTGCCCTTCAACTGATTGATCAATTTAATCCGGCAGAAGTGCTGGTGAGTTTTCTTATCGAACTCGATTTCCTGAAAGGCAGGGATAATTTGCCCACTGGAGTAGATGTACACACTATGATTCATTTTTAAATGAAGGAACAACTTACAATCGTAAAAGTAGGCGGAAAAATTGTGGAAGAACCAGCGTCGCTCAGGCAATTGCTCCACGATTTTTCATTGATAGAAGGACATAAACTGCTGGTGCACGGTGGAGGGCGTTCGGCTACCGCCATTGCCTCCAAACTGGGCATCGAAAGCAAAATGGTGAACGGGAGGCGCATCACCGACGAAGCTACACTGGAAGTGGTAACGATGGTGTACGGCGGACTTGTAAATAAAAAAATTGTGGCCGGATTGCAGGCACTGAATATCAATGCAATGGGGCTTACCGGTGCCGATCTCGATTATATGCGTTCCGAAAAACGTCCGGTAGGTGAAGTTGACTATGGTTTTGTGGGCGATGTGAAACAGGTGAATGCGTCCATCCTGGCCGACCTGATTGCCCGCGATGTGGTGCCGGTGCTGGCTCCCCTTACACACGACGGGAAGGGTAATATGCTCAATACCAATGCCGATACAATAGCCGGAGAAGCAGCGAAAGCGCTTGCGGCACATTTTGAAGTGACCTTGATGTTCTGTTTCGAGAAAAAGGGAGTATTGATGAATGAAAATGATGATGATAGTGTAATCACTTTGCTTCAGCCCGCTGATTTTACCCGCTATGTGGCATCCGGCGTCATTCAGGGAGGGATGATTCCCAAACTTGAAAATGCTTTTGCAGCCTTACAGCAAGGAGTTGCCAAAGTGGTAATAACCCGCGCCGATCTTATTCACACAGGTGAAGGAACTACGGTGCTAGCTGAATAATAATCTTTTAAACGATAGCCTATGGATAAAATGAAGGTGTTCTTAGTGGAAGATGATCCCTGGTACGGGGAGATTCTGAAGCATCACCTCGAACAACAACCTGCGATGGAAGTGAGGCTATTTACCACTGCCCGCGAATGTTTGCAGGAGCTGGAGCAACATCCCGACGTGGTGTGCGTCGACTATGGCTTGCCCGATATGGATGGCGATCGGTTGCTGGAGGAACTGCTGGTTCGGCTTCCCGATTTGCCCGTGATTATTATCAGTGGTCAGGAGGATATTACCGTGGCTGTGAAATTGCTGAAACAGGGCGCACGTGAATATTTCATCAAAGATGAACATACCCGTGATTTGCTGGTACGTTCGCTGTTGAACATTCGCGAAAACCTTCAGTTGAAACAACAGGTTCAGGAACTTACTTCCAAACTTCAGCTGAGTTACGACATCGAAAAGGCAATTGCCGGAAAGAGTTTTGCTGTGCGCAAGCTGATTGGACTCATCGAAAAAGCGGCCGATAGTCATACGAATCTGATTATAACCGGCGAACCGGGAGTGGGTAAAGGTGAAGTTGCACGCACAATTCATTACAACAGCGATCGTAAAATGCATCCGATTGTTGAAATCAATGCTTCTCTTTTTACTGCGGAACAACTCGAACAGGAACTTTTTGGTTACGAAAAAGGAGCTTTCCCGGGTGCTTATCATGCTAAACCGGGTAAATTTGAAGAGGCCGGGGCTGGTACACTGGTGATTGACGAGTTGCACCTGCTCGATTTTACTCTTCAGGGTAAATTAGTACAGTCATTGCAAGCGGGCTGGTTTTCACGGATGGGTAGTACCGAAAAACGACCGGTCGAATTTCGACTAATGGGCGCTGTTTCGGTTAATATGGTGGATGAAGTACGGGAAGGAAGGTTTCGCGAGGAGTTGTATTTTCTGCTGCATGGCATGATGATCGATGTGCCACCGTTGCGCGACAGGGGTAAGGATATATTGCTGTATGCCCGGCAGTTTATCCGCGATTACAGTACAGCCAACAAAAAACGGAAAATTTATATTTCACCGGAGGCAGAAGCGAAGTTGCTGAATTACCATTATCCCGGCAACCTGCGTGAGTTGAAAAGCACTGTGGATACGGCCTGCGCCATGTGTTACAATAATCATATTCAGCCGGTTAATATTGTTTTCCATGAAGTAAGTAAATACACACAGTTCTCTAACCGTGAGAAAACGTTGCGGGAATTTACGGCTGAAATCATCAGCGACTACCTGAAAAAATATGATCAGGACATTCTGCTGGTGGCCAAAAAACTGGATATCGGCAAGTCAACCATTTACAATATGCTGAAAACCGGCATCATCGATTTAACTAAATAACAAAACCTGAATACCATGGTACCTGAAGAAGAAAAAATGCCGCTGTCCGAAAAAGTTGATACGCCGAATCGCGTTTTGAGTAGGGATGAGCAGTATTCTCAGCTTCAGGCTCTGATGATCAGGATTCTATCGACCTATATCAATATTGATCCCGACCAGGTGGAGACGGTAATTCATCATTCCCTGAAGGAAATGGCTGAATTTGTAAATGCCGACCGGGCTTATATTTTCGAATATGATTTTGAAAAAAGTGTGTGTAATAATACCTATGAATGGTGTCGTGAGGGCATAAGTGCCGAAATTGATAATCTGCAGAATGTACCTATTGACTTTATTCCCAACTGGATATCCATCCACCGCAGGGGGGAAGCGTATTACATGCCCGACATAAATTTGCTTCCTAATAATGGCCCGTTTAGTGTTCGCGGACTGCTGGAACCACAGGGCGTAAAGAGCCTGATTACCCTGCCGATGAAACTGAACGATGAGTTAGTTGGTTTTGTGGGCTTCGATTCGGTGTATAATTTTCATGCCTACAGCGAAAAGGAACGCGATTTATTAGCGGTTTTCTCCCAAATGCTGATCAATATTACCGAACGCAAACGACAATCGGAGGCATTGGTTAAGGCGAAGAATGAAGCTGAACAGGCCTCGAAAACCAAAGAGATATTTTTGGCAACCCTGAGTCATGAGATTCGGACACCACTGAATGTGATTACAGGTATGGTGCGCGAAATGCTCAAACACGACTTACCGCTGCCGCAACGTGCCCTGATGTCGAATGCAAAAAGTGCTGCGGTACACTTGCTGTCTGTTTTGAATAATATTCTTGATTTATCGAAGATTGAGTCGGGTGAGTTTGTGCTCGACAGGGTGGTTTTTGATATTAAAGCACTGGTGGCCGATGCGCTGGCTATAATGAGCCTGAAAGCAC
The DNA here is from genome assembly GCA_034002585.1 of Paludibacter sp. Taxonomy (GTDB): domain Bacteria; phylum Bacteroidota; class Bacteroidia; order Bacteroidales; family Paludibacteraceae; genus Paludibacter. The sequence goes on along the minus strand of JAVFAG010000087.1, from coordinate 5,059 downwards.
GGGAGAAAAACCTGGAGCTCAATGTGCTGATCGACCCGGAAATGCAAACGGCATTCGAGGGCGATGAAGGCCGATTACGTCAGGTGCTAATCAATTTGATTGACAATGCTATCAAATTCACTGAAACGGGTTCGGTGAATGTAAAGATTTGGTCGGAACAGGCCGGTGATGATAAAAAACAAGTACATATGAAGGTTGCCGATACCGGTATCGGAATGAGTCCGGAATTTATAGGAAGTGTTTTCTCAAAATTTTCTCAGGAACACAATGCCACTACCCGTCGGTACCAGGGGGTTGGATTAGGGTTGAATATCGTTAAAAATCTGGTTCAACAGATGGGTGGTGATATCGACGTTACCAGTACCAAAGGCAAGGGTAGCGAGTTTCACCTGTATGTTCTGCTTGATACTGCCCTGCCCAATCAGATTCCGGTAAAATCCATTCCTAAAGAACATCTTACTGATTTTACAGGACGTCGCATTTTGATTGTTGAGGATAACGAATTGAATCGCTATGTGGCGTACCTGAGTCTTAAGGCGCTTAACTGCACTGTGTTGGAGGCTGAAAACGGTGAGGTAGCCATTGAATTATTGAAGCGTGAAGCAGTCGATCTTATCATTATGGATGTACAAATGCCGGTAATGGATGGAGTAGAGACGACCCGTATCATCCGCGAAGAACTGAAACTTACGACACCTATAGTCGCACTGACAGCAAATGCTTTCCGGCACAATGCGGAACAATACCTGCAGGCAGGAATGAATGCATACATTGCGAAACCCTTTCTGGAAAAAGATTTTTTCGATGTTGTAGCGAAATACCTGTCTACGACAATGACCAGGGCAGTGCCAACTGTAGAACTTCTTTACGACCTGGATTATTTACGGGAATTATGTAAAAATGAGGAAATCTTTATGCAAAACATGATGCGTATCTTTATACGGGTGGTCGAGGAAGCGATTCCTCAGTTTGACCAGCTACGTAATGAACGTGATGCCCGTGGTTTGCAAAAGCTGGCGCATAAACTGAAACCCAGTATCGATCACCTGGCCATCAGTAAGGCTAACCAGGTGGTGCGATTACTCGAGAATGCCGACAAAGAGGGCCTGAATGCCAATGAACAGTTTGCTCTGTTCGACGATATGCTGAACGTATTGATGCAAGTTGCGGATCAGCTGGAAGATTACCTGAAAGAAAATAGTTTAGCAAATAAAGTGTCTTAAATATCAATGAATTACTTACTTAATATTCTGTCTTATGAAACGAAATTTAGTTTTTACCATCCTGCTGCTGGTAGCAGTTACTTTTATGAGTGCGCAAACTGAAATAAAATTGTATCCCGGTGGTGCAGCTGAATCCAATGGCATTCAGGTAGCTGAATCCGATAATGGTCAGGAGTTTCTACTTGATATTTCCGAGGCCAGAATGTATTATTATCCGGCAACTAATAATCCCACCGGTGCAGCTGTTATCATTTGCCCGGGTGGCGGGTACCGCGGTGTTTCGTACAAAAAGGAAGGTTCTGAAATTGCACAATGGTTCAACACTAAGGGAGTAACGGCTTTTGTGTTGCATTACCGTATGCCGAATACTCATTTCGAAATTCCTTTGAAGGATGCACAACGGGCGATTGAACTGGTTCGTTCCGGTGCTAAGAAATATAAGTTGGATAAAAAGAAAATAGGCATTATGGGCTTTTCAGCGGGTGGTCATCTGGCTTCAACTGCCGGAACTCAGTATAGTTCGGCCAAAAACCGTCCTGATTTTATGATTCTGGCTTATCCGGTGATATCCATGAAAAAAGGTCTGGCGCATATGGGTTCACGCAATCTGCTTATGGGCACTAAGCCGGATACAACGCTCATTCAGCGTTTCTCGGGTGAAGACCGGGTTACCCGCAAAACGCCTCCGGCCTTTTTATTCCATGCTACCGATGATAAAACGGTATTGGTTCAAAACAGCATTGCCATGCACGAGGCTCTTAAGAAAAACAATGTCCCTGCGGAACTTCATATTTTTGCTAAAGGTGGCCATGGCTTCGGTATGCGTCCCACCAATCCTGAAACCGATCAGTGGCCGGTATTGCTGGAACAATGGATGTTGAAAATGAATTTTATGAGTAAAGCTAAATGATGGAGCTTAAGGAATATGCAAAGGAAGCGGTAGTGCTTCTGAAGAATATGATTTCCATTCCTTCCTTCAGTAAGGAGGAAGATAAAGTGGCCGACTGGTTGCAGCGCTATATTGAATTACAGGGCTATACGGTTAACCGTAAAGGGAACAACCTGTGGTTGATGAGCCCCGGACTGGATTCCCGACGGCCGACTATACTGCTCAACTCGCACCTCGATACGGTGAAGCCGGTGCAGGGCTGGACGTACGATGCCTTTCGCCCTGTGGTGGTAGATGACCGGCTGTACGGTCTGGGAAGTAATGATGCGGGCGCGTCGGTGGTAAGTCTGTTGCAGGTATTTTTTATCCTGTCGGCCCGGCCCCAATCCTACAACCTTATTTTCGCCGCCTCGGCCGAGGAAGAGATTTCCGGAGCTAACGGAATTGAGAGTCTGTTGCCCGAATTGCCTCCCATCGATTTTGCCATAGTGGGCGAACCTACTCAGATGCACATGGCTGTAGCCGAAAAAGGCTTGATGGTACTCGATTGTGTGGCGTATGGAAAGGCGGGACATGCTGCTCATGGAACAGGTGAAAATGCGTTATATAAGGCGATGGATGCGATTCAGTGGTTCAGGAGCTACCAATTTCCAAAACAAACAGAGTTTCTGGGACCGGTTAAAATAACGGTGACTCAGATCACCGCCGGTACGCAGCACAATGTAGTTCCCGATAAGTGCAGTTTTGTGGTGGATGTGCGTTCCAATGAGATGTATTCGAACCAGGAATTGCTGGCGCTTATTCAGCAAACCGTTGATTGTGAGATTACGGCCCGTTCCACGCGCCTGAGTTCTACCGCCACGCCGCTCGATCATCCCGTGGTGAAGCAAGCCGAACGGATAAACCGTCGTTTGTATGGTTCACCGACTATTTCCGATCAGGCACTGATGCCTTTCCCAAGTGTAAAAATGGGTCCGGGAGAATCGGCTCGGTCGCATACAGCCAACGAATACATTCGGGTACCTGAAATCGAAGAGGCTATTAGGATATATGTGGAATTGCTCGATGGGTTGGTACTCTGAAAGCTCACAGGCTCTCGTTGTTCTGGTAATCTGAAAGCTCACAGGCTCTCGTCGTTTTGGTGCTCTGAAAGTGCTTTAAATGAGCTGCATCAGTTCTTCTACCCCGATTTTTGCTGCCAGGGTATCAGGTTGATCGTCGATCATCGTTTGAAACAGGGCTTTCTTTTCTTCCTGTAAGCGGAGGATTTTTTCCTCCACCGTGCCACGGGTAATGAATTTATACACAAAAACCTTGTTGGTTTGTCCGATGCGGTGCGCGCGGTCGAAAGCCTGCGCTTCAGCTGCCGGATTCCACCAGGGATCGAGCAAGAGCACATAACTGGCACGCGTAAGGTTGAGCCCGGTTCCGCCCGCTTTCAGCGATAGCAGAAAGAAGGGAAAATCGTCGTTGTTTTGAAAGGTTTCTACCTGTTGCTGACGGTCTTTGGTTGTTCCATCAATGTAGCAGTACTTCAGATTCTGTTCGTCTAGGTAGTCCCTGATAAGCTTTAGGTGCTGAGTAAAGCTGCTGAAAACCAGTGTCTTGTTGCCCTGTTGCCGGATGTCTTCCAGCATGTCCCACACCAGCTCCAGTTTACCCGATCCTCCCTGAAAACTGTTATCCACTAATAAAGGGTGATTGGCTGCCTGTCGCAGGCGCATCAGTCCTTCCAACAGTGCAATCGCGTTTTGTTTTTTATTTTTCTGATCCAGGAGTTGGTCGCGGAACTGATTCCGGATTTCCCGGTAGAATTCCTGTTGCTGCTCTTCCATCTCGCAATACTGCACAATCACGGTCTTTTCCGGTAAATCTTTTAAAACCTGACTTTTGTGTCGCCGGAGCAGGAAAGGCCTGATTAGCTGACGATACAGCATGAGTTTATCGTCGTTGCGGCTTTCCTTCAGAAAACGGGGCAGACTACCCAGTATGTTCCGGTTGATGAAATGCATCTGTGTCCATAAATCGCTCAGCGAATTTTCAACGGGCGTGCCGGTCAGGGTAAGATAATGCCTTGCCTTAATATTGAACGCGCTGTTAGCCGTCAGCGAATGGGGATTTTTGATGTTTTGCGCTTCGTCGAGTATAAGGTAGTTGAAGTTGATTTGTTCCAGCAAGCGGGCATCGCGACGCAGGATGGCGTAGGAAGTGAGCACTACATCAGCACCACTAAAAGCTGCTACATCGGTAGCACGATCAGACCCGCTATGGATGTAGAGGTTCAAGTCCTTACAGAATTGAGTGGCTTCGTTTCTCCAGTTGTAAAGAAGGGTGGTGGGCACTACCAGCAACGAAACACCCTGATTTTGTTCTTTGGCCCATTGCAGTAAACAAAGGGTTTGCACCGTTTTACCCAGTCCCATATCGTCGGCCAGACAAGCACCGAAGTTTAGGGCATGGAGTTGCCGCAGCCAGTTGTAGCCTTCCTTCTGATAGTGCCGCAATGATCCTTCAAAGCCTGCAGGTAGTTCGTATTCCTGAACGGGATCGCCCTGCAACAGCGATCGCAAACCCTCCTTGTCGCTCAGTTTTAACCGTCCTCCCTGGTAAAAGGAGCCGGTAATCATTAGGTGATGTTTCTTCAGTATTACCTTCCCATTTTCGAGGTTTGAAAATTCGGCCAGACTACGGTATTCTTCAAACCAGGCCTGCGGAATGATGGCATATTCTCCTCCGGGCAGGCGCAGCTGAGGCTGGTTACGCCGGATGTGATTCAGAATCACAATAAAAGGAATTTCATAGTTTCCGAAAAATACTTTTCCCTTGATGTCGAACCAGTCGCGCTCTTCCTCTACAACCACCGTAATTTCCTGTTCGCCAATAAAAAAGCGATGGGCTTGTCCCGACGTGTCGAATTGCACTTCAATACCAGCACTTTCGATGGCTT
>JAVFAG010000086.1:0-11275 GCA_034002585.1 Paludibacter sp. | reverse complement strand
TCCCCACAAAACAATCTGGCAGCCATCGGCATACGTATAGGTAATCGAATTCCAGGTGCCAACAGCATCACTGTCCTGAGGGGGTGCATCCACTTCAATTTTCACCGGACTGGTATGGTCTTTATCCAACAGGTATTGCACGGGATCAATGTAATGTTGCCCCATGTCACCCAGGCCTCCGCCTTCATAATCCCAATAGCCCCGGTAATTTTCAAGTACACGGTGTTCGTGATAAGGTTTGAATGGCGCTGGTCCCAGCCAACCCTCGTAATCGAGGTAATCAGGGATGGGCTGAACTTCCAGATCGGTTCTGCCTATACGGTGCAGTTTCCAGTTGAAACCGGTATGCTGGCTGATGGTCACTTTTAGTGGCCAACCCAGCAATCCGCTCTGCACCAGTTTTTTTAAAGGTTGAACCGGTGTTCCCAGTCCGTAAAACGGTCCCTGAAACCGAAACCAGGTGTTCAGTCTGAAAATATTGTTGTGCCTGGCAATGGCTTCTACCACACGTATTCCTTCACCTATTGTGCGGGTCATGGGTTTTTCACAGAAAATATCTTTTCCTGCTTTAGCTGCGGCTACGGCCATTAAACCATGCCAGTGTGGAGGAGTTGCAATGTGCACAATGTCAACAGCTTTATCGGCCAGCAAATCCCGAAAGTCGTGGTATTCGCCCACCTTTTCGTTCAAGAGGGTACGGGCTTCCTCAATATTTCTCCCATTTACGTCACAAATAGCTACAACCCGTGTTCCATCGTACGCAAAATGCTTTCTACCCACATATCCAACCCCGATGACACCCTTTGTAAGTTGGTCGCTGGGAGCTGTATATCCCTTGCCAAGAACGTGTCGGGGTACTACAGTAATTGTATGTTGGTTCGATGAAGGTGGGCGTTGAGATGACATTTTTCTGTATACGTTAAAAGTGCGATGGTTTTAAAAGCGCAAAATTAGGGAAATAATTTGATAAAAGTAACTTAAAATGCTAAACAGATATTGATAGCTGAATACTGAACCAAATGAATAGCTGGTTTGTTAAGAAAATCATGAATATAAGTTTTAGAAAAGCGATAAAGGATGATATCCCTACAATTTGGGAAATTCTTCAACAGGCCATCCGCCGTCGCAGGGAGGATGGTAGCATTCAATGGCAGGATGGGTATCCCAATCCGGATGTGGTGACCCATGATATTGAAAAGAGGAGTGGCTACGTGCTTACCGAAGAAGATAGAGTGATTGCCTATTGCTCCATAGCAATCAACGACGAGCCCGAATATCTTCGTCTACAGGGAAAATGGCTTACTCAGGGCGATTTTGTAGTGGTGCACCGCATTGCAGTTGGCGATAGTGATATTGGAAAAGGGCTGGCTACCAGATTTTTGATTCATGCTGAAGAATTTGCTCAACAGCATTCGGTTTCCAGTGTTCGCATCGATACCAATTTCGATAACGGCCCTATGCTTAGAGTTATACAGAAGCAGGGTTTTGTGTATTGCGGGGAAGTTTATTTCCGTGGTTCACCCCGTCGTGCCTATGAAAAAGTACTTAGCAAGGATTGATGCTGTTTTTTTATTATTTTTGTATCGGTTTCCGAAAAAGTAAAGCTACAATGAAAACGATACAGGAATTAAACGCTTTAACGCCTGCTACCCTAATGGGGCATTTCTCCATACATTTTACCACTATAGGTGCTGATTTCATAGGTGCCGAAATGCCGGTTGATGAACGAACTTTGCAACCTTTCGGGCGAATGCACGGCGGTGCTGCCATCGCCCTGGCCGAATCGGTTGCCAGCGCCGGCTCGTGGGCCATTCTCGACGATGAATGCACTGCAGTGGTAGGTTCGGAGGTGAGTGCCAGCCATGTGGGAGCTGCCCGTGCCGGTTCCACAGTTTTTGCTATCGGTAAGCTCATTCACCGCGGCCGGCTTCATCATGTTTGGGAAGTAACAATCAAAATGCAGGACAATAAGCCGGTTTCGCTTTGCCGCATCACCAATACGATTATTACAACTCCCTGAATGAAAACAATCTCCGAACTGCTGGATACGCTTCTTCTCCGAAAAATTCCCTTTGCCCTCTACCGTTTGCCGGGCGAAGTGAACCCGCAGCTGCTTATCCAGTACAGTTCGTTCCCGCAACGCATTACTTCGCTCGAAAATTTGCCCGATCGTCCGGGTTTCCTTATTGCGCCTTTCCCGGTTAATGGGGGAGAAGAAGCCTTTTTGTTACAACCCGATTGGATGGGTACGCCTGAAGAGGTACTGGCCCTGGTGGGAGAGGAGATCGCGAAATATTCATTATTTATGGATAGTTCTGAGTCCACTGCTGTTCATCAGTCAGTGTCCCGCGAGGAATACCTTCATGAAGTGAATCAGGCTGTTCAGGCTATTCACGAAAACGCCCTTTACAAAGTAATTGTTTCCCGCAAGAAGGTGGTGCCCCGTCCATCGTCACTTAATATCCCGGATTTTTTTACTAAGCTTTCTGAAACCTATCCGCAGGCATTTGTGTACTTCTGGCAGTTGCCCGGTGTGGGAAGCTGGATGGGTGCAACTCCTGAAATTCTGATGAAGGAAACCGGAGGTCGCATTTATACGCTATCCTTAGCCGGAACACAGCTCTACGAAGAGCCCGACCTGGAGGAATATGGCTGGAGGGCAAAAGAAATAGCCGAACAGGCCATTGTTTCCCGGTTTATTGTGCAACTGCTCGACAAAATAGGGGTCGAAGATATGGAAATCGTTGGCCCTATGACTTTACGTGCCGGTAACCTGGTGCATCTGGCCACAGGCTTCCATTTCGATTCGGATAACCTGCGGGTGTCGCGTAGTCGTTTTATTCAGCAACTGCATCCTACACCAGCTGTGGCCGGACTCCCGCGCGATAAAGCGCTCGAATTTATACGTACTTCAGAAGGATACAACCGTAGTTACTACAGCGGTCTGGTGGGGCCGGTTCAACTCAGGGGAGAATCACATCTCTATGTGAACCTTCGGTGCATGCAATTGTTGAATACAGAGCTGGTATTGTACAGCGGAGCAGGTATAACAGGTAGTTCCAATCCTGAGAAAGAATGGCAGGAGACTGAAAATAAAATGAACACCTTATTGAATGTAATTGAATCCTAATACCACCTATATGACCAAAAAAACCTTCACTCTATTGCTTTGGCTATTTCTTTACATTTTGGGGATGAAAGCTCAAACCGCCTACCAGTCGTCGTATCAGACTGCTTTACAGGAAAAAGATACTCTGAAGATGATTCGTTCGTTGAAAATGTTGGGCGATTCCCTGAGCGAAGAGGGCGATTATCGGTCGGGGGATAGTATTCTGATGGCAGCCCTGCATTTATCCGAAACCACTAAGGAGCGTTACGAGACAGGTATTCTGTTGAATCTTTTGGGCTCTAATGCCAGCTATACCGGCAACCGACCTTTGGCACTGAGCTATTACCATCGTGCTTTGAAGGAGTTTTACGACATTCGCGATGCCGATAAGGTAGCTATGATTATGATGAATATGGGTTCGGAATACGAATATGCGGGTGACCTGAAAAAAGCCATCGCCTATAAATTGAAAGCGTTGAAAAATAAGATTGCATCGGGCAAGACCAAAAACCTGGATTATTACTACCAGCATATCGGACAGTTGTTTAAAGAAACTGATACTGATAAATGGGAGTTTTATGTGAAAAAAGCCTATGAGGTTTCAAAAACACTGGAGGATAGCCGCATTCAGACACGGGCAGCTATTTTTAACGACCTGGGTGGTATCAGTAAACTAAGGGGAAAAAACGAGGAAGCATTGGCATGGTACGACTCACTTCTGAATATATCCATAGCTAACGAATATTTAACGGGTCAGGGAACAGCTTATTCGAACCGGAGTTTAATTTACATGGCTGATGGTCGCTACCAGGAGGCACTGGATGATATCGTAATGGCGATCGACATAGCCGGGAAGACAGGAAAAGTGTATGCTCATATTTTAGACCGAATTCACGCAGCCAACATTCTGGAAAAAATGAATCAGATGCAGCGGGCTGAGATGTACGCCCGACAGGCCCTGACGATGGCTCAGGAGCTGCGATATTATCCCGAGGAGGAAGTGCAGGCTCACCTGGCTCTGGCCCGCATTGGTGAACGATCGAAAAACTGGAAGATGGCCTATGAGCATTACAATGACTACAAAGAAGGTCTCGATTCGTTGCGAAGTGTCGACGTGGAGAAAAATATGCACGACCTGGAGGTGAAGTACCGGACTGCTGAGAAGGAGAAAGAAATCGAACGGCTCGATCATGAAAACAGCCTGAAAAGTCTGAGTCTGAAACGACGTCAGACTCAACTTGTTGCAGTAATGCTGATTGCCGTTCTGATAGCCATCATTGGATTTTTATGGTCGAGAAGGAAGTTATCTGAAAATCGAAAGCAACAGGCTGAATTAAAAGAAAAGATGCTTCGTTCGCAGATGAATCCTCATTTTATTTTCAACACACTGAACGCCATTAATCAATATATCCAGCAGGATAAAGGTGGTGAAGCCTCTGATTATCTGGTGCGGTATGCCCGGCTTATGCGCCAGATTCTCGAAAATTCGGGTGAGAACTATATTTTGCTGGCCGATGAACTGGAGTTTTTGAATAATTACCTCTGTATGCAGCAATTGCGTTTTGGGAATAGTTTTAGTTTCGAAATTCGTACAGGGAAGGATGTAGATCCCGAAAAACTGGCCATTCCACCCATGATTGCTCAACCATTTATTGAAAATGCAGTGGAACATGGGGTCAGAGGTGTAAAAGAAGGTGCGATAAAAGTAGAATTCGAACTGAAAGATAAAGAGCTCGTACTTACAGTCACTGATAATGGTGTTGGTTTTCAACTCGAAGAAGGAAAAACACACCATCGTTCGATGGCACTGGAAATTACCCGCGAACGACTACGCATGCTGGGTGGTAAGCCCGAAAGCCTGCATTTTGTGAGTCCGCTACCGGGCTGCACTGTTGGAACCTGTGTAAGTCTGCGAATTCCCTTTATCGTTTAAAACTCAATGCTGCACAATGAGAATATTAATTGTCGACGACGAAGCACCAGCACGCGATTACCATCGTAGGTTACTCCAGCTCCATTTTCCCGAATTGGAAAACTGTGGCGAAGCAGCCTCGGTAGACGAAGCCTATCAGCAAATATTGCTTTTCAATCCGGATTTGCTGTTGTTGGATATCGATATGCCCGATGGAACAGCTTTCGACCTGTTGCGGCGGCTGAAAGAAATTCGATTTAGTATCATTTTTATTTCTGCCCACGAGAAATATGCCCTGCAGGCAATCAAATTCAGTGCGCTCGATTATTTGCTGAAACCATTTATGGAAGCTGAATTTGTTGAGTCAATCCGAAAGGCCGTACATCGATCCGATGCTGCATTTCATACCCTGCAGCTCACCACTTTAATGCAAAACCTACGCCAGGATCCTCTGGCTGCACGGGTTATCCTGCGTACCTCCGACGCTATCCATGTGGTGGAAATGGCAGACATAATCCGCCTGCAGGCCGATGGTGCCTATACCCGCTTCTTTGTTAAGAACCGTAATCCTCTTTTGGTTTCCCGTAATCTCAAAGAATACGAAACCATGCTTTCACAAAGTGGTTTTTTACGAACCCATCAGTCGCACCTGGTCAATTTGCGTCATGTATCCTGCTATCACAAAGCCGATGGCGGTGCTTTATCTTTATCCGATGGAGAAAGGGTTCCTGTTGCTACCCGCTACAAAGAAAAAGTAGTGCTGGCCATTTCGCGGATATAAAATATTTACCCGCACCTGTTAATACCGGATAGGCAGCTATCAATATACTCGTTGGGCTGTTCTTCCGGTTTCTATTTTTGCGTCTCCTACTGTTGGTTGAATTAATTACGTTCTTTTTAAAATTAAGTGTATGAGACGACTTTATGTATTCTTCGTTGCCCTGCTGGTCATTATGCAGGCGTTCTCTCAGGTTGAATTAACGGTTTACAATGAAAATGCCGGAATTCTGGCATTGAATTTTTCCGACGACCATTATGCCACTGTTACCACCCTTACCATTACCGGTAAACTGAATGCTTACGATTTTGTTTTCCTGCGACGGTTTCAGGCGCTCGACTCGCTGAACCTGTCGGGAGTCGACATCGAAGAATTCGAAGGAGAAGTGTACCATGTTGCTAATTACAACCATTACCCCGCCAATGAATTTCCGCATGCCGGATTAAGAGGTTCAGGGGTGAAAAAAGTGGTTTTTCCCGTAAGTATAAACTCAATCGGTCACGAAGCCTTTTCCCGTTCATCGTTGCAGGGAACCCTCACTATCCCCGCAAGTATTCGTACGGTAGGGAATTCGGCATTTGGTGAATGTTCAGGCATTACGTCCCTGCGTTTTAATGAGGGACTGGAAAGTCTGGGTGCTTCGGCCTTCGCTGATTGTAGTAATTTAACCGATAGCCTGCGTTTTCCTCAGAGTCTGAAATCGATTGGCGATGGAGCATTCAGCATTTGCTTAAAACTTCCGGGATTTGCCCCGCTGCCGCCGTCGCTGGAGCATATAGGTACGTATGTTTTCCGTGAATGTGTTGCCATCACCGGAAGTGTGCATATTCCATCAACTGTGCTTTCCGTGGGGCATGGCGTGTTTATGTCGTCGGGAGTTAGTGGTGCAATCGTCGAACTGGATAGCGTGGGTGCAGCCATGTTTGATAATTGCCAAAACCTGGAGTCGTTAACTCTGTTGAATACCAAAGTGGTGCGTGATGGTGCATTTGCTCAGTGTAAGAAACTCAAAAAAATTATCCTTCCTGCTACCGTAACTGAAATTGGATTCGAAGGTTTTGCTATGTGTCAGCTGGTGGATACTATCTTTTCGTACAATCCCGTTCCTCCTGTGCTGGGAACCGCAGCACTGATGGGTATCAACAGGTCGGCCTGTAAAATTATGGTGCCGGCTACTGCTATCGATGCCTATAAAGCAGCTCCGCAATGGAGCGAATTTGGTGAATCGATTCTGAACAACGACACCAGCGCTCCGCAACTGCTATTTCAATACCCGGGTAATACCACCGAAACAAGCCTTACCCCTTCCCTGCAATTTATTTGGGATGAAAAGGTGGTGTTAACAGATCAGTTTTCAGTTCAATTTGTAAAAAAGAGTAACCGCGAAATGGTGTATGCTTTTGGTAGCGGCAACAAAGTATCAACCGATAGCACCATGACCTATATGGAACCCATGCGCTACAGCTCACTGCTTCCGGGCACCGAATACGAAGTAATGGTGGCTGCCGGTTCGGTTTCCGACCTGCATGGTAATTTATTCCCAACTACCGATCAGTATTATCCTTTCACTACCGGTGCTGCTAATCCACAACTCGTGCTCGATTTTAATTCTGCTCAATATACCCACCAGAATACCGAATACCTCGGTTTTACAAAATCGGCTATTCCCTGTATGAACGATCTGATTGCGCAAAAGACTTATTATACCCATCGCTTTTTTAGCCGCGACCTGCTGGAGGAAAGCAATATCCCGTTCAGGGTGTATAAGTCGGTGGACGAATGTCTTTACGAAACACCTCAGACCTATACTCCAGTCCCTTATGTTTCGCTCGATAATACATCGCTGGTACTCAATAAGGCCAACGAATATTCGCTGTATCCCGATGCTCATAGCAAGGTTGTGGCCGATTTGACCACTTTCCCGGCAGGTGCAGTGATTACCGATGTGGTGGTGCGTGTTTCTGCAACATCCTTTGAGGGATTGGATAATACATTGCAATTGAAGGCCTGGTTTACTAACAGCATTGTACGTGAATTTGAGTTGTCGGGAACCGAAGATGCAGGATATTTCGACTACGAGGCTGATAGCTACGGAACTAAATACTACTACCGTGAACTCCATTTCCCGGTTTTAAACGGCGAAAATATCGACTCGGTGGCTTTATTCCGCAATGGTTTTAATGTGGTGAAATTGATGAAAATGCAGGTGAATTATAAGGTTACATCTGCCCCGGTGGTTAATCTGGGCCCCGACCGTGCTATTTGTGTGATGGATGAAGAATACCTCGATGCCGGCTTCTTCCCAAATGCCAGTTATGTGTGGAGTACAGGTTCAAAAACGCAGACGATTCGTGTTCAGGCCACTAATACGTACTGGGTGGAAGTCAAAAACAGCTTTGGCACCAGCCGCGATACCGTTCACATTAGGTCTTACCCAATGCCCCTGAAAGCTTTCCGTGATTCTACAATCGTCAAATGTGCCGGTGAGAGTGTAACGCTGAGTGCCTTGTCCAATCCAACCTTTACCTATCGCTGGAATACCGGTGCCACAACCCGATCCATTACGGTGATGGAAGAGGGATTATATACTTGTTTGGTATCAAACGGGGTATGTTCTACTATTGATAGTGTGGGTGTTGTGAATCGTTCCTCCAATCTTGGATTTACAATTACACCTTGCTGTAGTGCCGGATACGATGATATTCAGGGAGAATTGTACCGGAAAAATGAAAGTAACCGGTTTGAATTGTACGAATCGAAAATAATGTATGGCGATATGGCTTTCTTTACAAATATGCCTTCCGGAGAATACATTTTTAAAGCGCATTTTTTGAAATATTCCAACGGGTCAGAGAATCCATGGCTGGATACCTATCATAATGGTTCGACCGTATGGTCGGCAGCGACTGTGCTTTCGGTGGATTGCATGACCGACACGATGATAATGATTGCACTGGCAACGCGACCTACCGGCTTCGCTTTCAATGGAAATGGCGCCATCAGCGGTAATATTTCAATCCGGCAGGCTCCCTCTCCCGATGGTATGAAACGCGCTCTACGCAATGCTGTAGAATGTGAGGCAAAGGTAATGCTGTACACCGCCGATGATCAACTAATTGCTGCTACCTGCCCCAATGATCAGGGAAATTACAGCTTTATCAATCTTCCGGAGGGGAATTATAAGTTGGTGGTTGAACGAACGGGCTATGGCTTGCAGGATGAAATTCAGTTGCAGCTTTCCGCCGACCAGCCTGAGGTAGTTGTGAATCTGATTGTAGACGAGGCATCGGGTACCATTATTCCAAACGTAAAAACAGGTACAGGTTCCCTGTCCGAAGTGGATGGTATACGGGTACGGATATACCCGAACCCGGCCCGCGATGTTGTAATGCTTTATATCACTTCGCTGCATTCAGGTAAGATAAAAGCTCAATTATCTGATATCACAGGAAAAATGGTTTGGAGCACAGAGCTGAACCCCAGAGAGGGTGAACAGGTGCTTCCGATTGTAAACGAAGGATGGAAAGGAATGTATTTATTACAACTTAGTTCAAACTATTTAACTTCAACCACAGTACTTATCTTTGAATAATACTGTTTGTTCATTTCATTTCCTTTCGACGGGCATCATTTCATACAGAATGATGCCCGTTTGTTTTTTTCTTCATACCTTCAGCTTCCATCTCAATGAAGCAGGACGATCCTTTTTGCTCTTATTAAACTTTCCCGCTTAATTTGTTGTTTTTAAAGTTCCGGCACGAAGTAAACTTGCCTCATGTGTTTTTTTATTACTTTTGTAGTTGCTCCGGATGGTTGGACTGGTTTTTCCGGATTTTTTTATTCGATTAGCCAGTTCACTAAACAAGTTTCAACCATTTACAACCAGCATGTTAAAAAACGCTGTTAAAAATATCGCCACCATTGCGGCTTCCCTGGGAGTGCGCAGGGCTGTCATTGCTCCCGGTTCGCGCAATACTCCGCTTATCCTGGCCCTTACTGCACATCCGGATATCGCCTGCTATCCTGTAACCGATGAGCGATCGGCTGGCTTTTTTGCCCTTGGGATGGCTCAATATTCGGGCGAACCAGTGGTACTGGTGTGTACTTCGGGATCGGCAGTGCTCAATTTTGCACCGGCAGTAGCCGAAGCGTACTATCAGAACCTTCCGCTCATCGTTCTTACCGCCGATCGTCCTGCGGAATGGATCGATCAGTCCGACGGGCAAACCATCCGCCAGTCAAATATTTATGCCAATTATTGCAAAGCGTCGTTTCAGCTTCCAGTAGATGAAATATCTTTTTCCGATCGTTTAGTGGCGCAGGCCATTGACCAGGCCCTGCTATTTCCCTGCGGACCAGTACATCTGAATGTGCCGCTCCACGAACCCTTGTATGTGGATATGCCGGAGGATTCTCCTGCTCCACGCATTTTTCGCACCTTGTCGTCCGAAGCAGTTCCATCTTCCGAAACAGCTGCCGCTTTTTGTTCATCCTTTTATAAAGCTCAGCAAAAAATGATTGTAGTGGGTACCGGTAAAAAGGATGAAGCGTTGAATCAGTTACTAAACGACCTTGCCACCCAAACAGATACTCTGATAGTTGCCGAAAATCTGTCGAATATCAGTGGTGCTGCCATTATCACCACTCCCGATTTGTTTTTCTCTTCTCTTACTGAAAAAGAAAAAAAAGCTTTGCAACCCGATATGCTTATCACGATTGGTCATTCGGTGGTTTCCAAGCAATTAAAAACCTATTTAAGGGCATACCAACCGGCTGAGCACTGGCAGTTTCAATCCGAGCTTCCCTATGCCGATACCTATCGGTCGTTAACGCATATCCTGCCCGTGAAGGGGGAGACAATGTTAAAACTGCTTGATGTATCGAACGAATTAAAAGATAGTTGCCGGGCGTTAAGTGGTATTGCAAAAGAATTGCAGGGTAGTAACCAGGAGTTAAATGAGGCTACAAAAAAATTGAAAGGAAGTTACCGCCAGTTGATTGATGCTGTCTCAGAGCGGACCAGAATCAGGAAAGAAGCTTTTATTCAGCAACTACCTCCCTGCGATATTGCTCTTTTTCGTGAGCTGCTTCCGGTGATTCCATCCCAATGGGTGGTTCAGCTGGCCAATAGCACTCCAGTGCGTATCGCTCAGTTTTTTGAAAGCCGTTCCGATTTGGAGTATTTCTGCAACCGGGGTACATCTGGGATTGATGGTAGTGTGGCAACATCAGCTGGTTCAGCACTGGCTTCCGGTCTGCCTACTGTCCTCATTTCCGGCGATTTGTCGTTTTTATACGATTCAAATGGCTTGTGGAATGCCAATTATCCGCCTAACCTGAAAATTATTGTACTCAATAACGATGGTGCAAATATTTTCAGTATGATTGGCGATCAGAAGGTTATCGAACGGTGCCAGCCCTTTTTTGATGCCCGTCACTCGGTAAATATCGAAGCGCTTTGCCGGGCTTTCGGTAT
>JAVFAG010000085.1:6140-11708 GCA_034002585.1 Paludibacter sp. | reverse complement strand
GAATTGGCATCGATATTACGGATATCCGATTTCAGATTTTTAATTGGTAGCACGGCAGCTGTTGTTCCCGGAAAATGATTCCAGTCCCAGCCTTCTTGTCGAAAACCCGAACCATTATTGGAAACTGGTGAGCCTGAAGTGAGTAACTGCAGGTTGCCGTGGGCCAGGTACCTTCCATAATGATTTGCACCCCGATAGGTCTCAGTTGCCCAGAGGTAACGACTATGCCCTCTGACAGAAGCCATCCAGTTATCTCGGCGATGCACTACCATCGACGAATACGGAAACGAACGATTGCCCTTTGGATCGGGTTCAGCCTCAATGCCAGCTTTCAAAAAGTAACGGGATTCGTTTACAGGTTTTTCTTCAGTAAACTGATTTTCGTCAAGGGTTGCCTGACTTTTTACCAAACGAAGATAGGCCGATGCCAGTTCCTTATCAATTGAATCCCGGCCATCGGGTGAACCGGCAAGTGCCAGTCGGGCATAGTGAGCAGGTACCAAACGACCTTTTCCATCGGGATGCCTTCCCGATAGCGATAGCGGCCATTGAAGCAGATTGGTATAATACCGCATAGCCAGCAAAGCCTGTTTCAAAATTTCATGTCCCTGTTGCCCAATAGAAAAGATAGTTCCATGAAGCATCCAAACCGCATTGGTAGCACCGGTAAGTCCGCCAACAGCATAGGCCGGATAATTGTTGCGGTGATGAAACATACTTCCATCCACTTTAAATGTTCCCTGTGTTCCGTCGGAATACTGAAGTCCGTTATCAATCCAGCGGGAAAGCGCTTTGAGGTAACGTACCTGATCAGCCGAATATTCCATCATCAGGATGGAAGCCAGTCGCCCGGAAAGCGAGGTATTAAATGCATCGACATCCATTCCCGAAACGGTGGGCTTGGTTTTCACTTCGCCTGTACCGGCAAACCATTCCATGGCCTGTTGAACGTCCTGTAAAAGACCTTTTGCAGCGAGCTCCTTCTTCATTAGCAACATTGCCGGATAATACTGACGCATGGCATAGCCCAAGTGGTGCAGGGTACCCATACTGCTTCCTGCTCTGAAACCCTGATCCAGCATATGCCTTACCAGCAGTTCGAACATCCCGGACAGCTCTCTCTTTTCTTCAGCAGTACCTGAACTATGGTGAGCAATGGCAATATCGAACAGCAAATCGTTGTAGGAACCAAGACCATTGGCCTTTCCAAAGAGGATATTATAACGTGGTGCACCCAGTTTTTCATAGGTTTCGCCATAGCGTTCAAAAAAAACCGGACGTCCGCTGATAGTACCTTCCTTGCTTAATTTTATTCCATATACTGCGAATCGTTTTTTCAGTGCAGGCAACGCCTTTGGTCGTACACCTTCAGTAAGCAATCGCACAAAACGCTGTTCCACAGTATCGACACTTTTCTTCTGACCTGTATTAACAACAGACATCACATCGATATCGAACGATTTATTCCAGGAATCGAGCAGAATGAGCCAGTGGTTTTTCGTTCCTTTGTTAATAAAAGGAGCCTGAAAACTGGCAGTATGCTGCCGCACATCCTGCCATGAAGAAAGCATTACATGATCGAAATACAGTTCGCCGGCAGAAGCTCCATTGATCTGCACACGCAGCTCGTTCATTCCGGAATGAGGTGTACCCTGCATATCGCGTTCGAAAGCAACCCATGCCCCACTCCATCCGTTGAAATTCAGGTTATAATCGAACCACGAACACAGGCTATCATTGGCATAGAAGGAAAAACGTAGTGTTGCATCCTTCAGACTAACAGGAGAATACAGCCAGAACACAAAAGTCGATACTGAATTATCGTTCGTGTTTACCTGAGCAGGAAGAAAATTGATTGCCTTCTGTACCTTCACAACCGCACCATCACTCTTCCATTCCCATCGCAACGATTTTTTTCCATGCTTATAATGCTGTTGCGAAACCGAAAGGACAGACGAAGCATCTCCTTTAAAAGGTGCTGTGTTATCTTCAAACGAAAGGATTGAAGGATGTGTAAACTCATTGTATCCTGCAAATGCAGGCACCGAAAGTAACAGGCACGACAGTAACAGTCCGGAAAACCAATTCAACATATCCTGAGTTTATTTAGTAGCTTCCAGTTTTTGTTTTCTCACTAATGCTTCCAGAAAATAATAATCGGCATAGTTCAGCGGAACATCCACTTCATGACCATGTGGAATGCTTCCTACAGAATGACGAAGCAGAAAGTGATGATTGGTACCAACAGTCGCCAGATAAGCAGGTGATGCCAACGAAGCTATAATTTTATCGGCTGTAGCCTTGTAAACTGTATTGGTTGTATATGTACTCATTTCATACAAAGCAGAAGCAATAATGGCCGCCGCCGATGCATCACGCGGTTCATTTGGTATGTCGGGTGCATCAAAATCCCAGTAAGGTACATAATCGGCCGGCATGCGCGGATGATTGAACAGATACTTGTAGATATTTTCGGCCAGTGAAAGGTAACGCTTATCGCCAGTTTCACGGTAGCAAACGGTATATCCGTAGATTGCCCAGGCCTGTCCACGGGCCCATGCAGATGCATCGGAAAAACCCTGTGCGGTTTCATGACTTCGGGCTCCTCCTTTTATTTTATCATAATCCACAACATGATAACTACTGTAATCGTCGCGGAAATGGTTGGCCATGGTCACGTCGGCATGACTTACCGCCATCTTATAATACGATGAATCGCCACTGAGACGGGTAGCTTCGAAAAACAATTCCAGGTTCATCATATTGTCGATAATAACCGGACAGCTCCAGCCGCGTTTACCCTGCCATCCACGATCTTCGTCCCAGGACTGAATGACACCGGGAATTGGACGAAAACGGGTTGCCAACGAACGTGCAGCTTCGATCATCACCTCTTTATAGGCTTCATTGCCGGTCACCCGCAATGCATTGCCATAACTACTGTTAATCATAAAACCAACATCGTGATGCCAGGTAAGGTACTTGGCCGAATCGAGATGTTCGGTAAATTTCACACCCAGCGTTTTCCACTTTTCATTGCCGGTAAGGTCGTACATATACCACATCGAACCCGCAAAAAATCCACTGGTCCAGTCTTCAATTGAGACGTATTGAATTTTGTCGTTTTTCACTGTACGGGGAATCAATACTTTACCGCTGCGTTCAATCAGTTCAGTTTGAAAACCAATTTGTTGTTCAGCCACAGCTACCGTTTCCTGAATCAGGTTAGTGGTTTTTTCTTCTTTAGCCTGAGCGCAGGAAAGTAAAAGACCTGCAATGGCAACCGTTGATAAAAATCGTAGTGTCATAGAGTTATATTATTTATAGATTTATCCATTTATACGAAAAAGTTTTTCCATCGTGAGCTTGTACACGGGCTATGTAAACCCCTTTTTTCAATTCGTTGAAAGGAAGTTCAACTACTTTTTTATGTCGAAGCACCTGTTGATGCAGCAGTTTACCATCCAACGATACCAGCTGAAAGGAGAACTCACTTACTGATTGATCAGCGAGCTCGAGTCTCAATCCATACTGACCGGAATAGATACGAATCCATTCCTGTGCTTCAGTTTTTAGTAAACTGGTATAACCTTCCGGCTTCAGGGTAAAATAGATAGGTTCACCCTGATTAAAAGTGAGTGTAACCTGCGTTTGTGAACTTTCCGGAGGATATATTTTTACTCCTTCAACGTCTTCCAACAGGTACCAGTTTCCCGAGAGTGTGAGTGTGGTTTGAGAGCTGGATGCTCTCCATCCATACAACGCATCGTTTACCGGTTTAAGATTAGGGTTCGAGGCAGCCAAATGCTGCAGACCTGTCGAAGTATCGGCTCGATGCATCAACAAATGTTCAGCAGTTGATGATTTTACGATACCCGTTGTGAGATTGAATGCCGAACTGAAAAAAGTGTAAGCATAAATATTCGATGGCTTGTAATACAGAGCATGAAGCGTGGAAGTCTGTGAAATAACCGAATAAGGTGCTGTCACCGGACTGGCCATGGCTGTTGCAAACTGTTGCATTGATTCTGTGGTAGTAGCAGGTAATACCACAAAGCTATGGCTTTTACCTGAAGGCTTTACACCATGTACAATATAGGCTTTGGCCGCAGTCGTTGACGTTACCGGCGATGCAGCATCCGTTCCTGTTTCATAAGGAGTTTTCTGCGAACCGAGAATTAACTGAATATCATCGTTGCCCTGTGGAATAAAATAGCCTGTACCCTGCGGAGTAATTAGCCAGTTGCGCTGTGTACCCGGCAATGTAGCGGTATAGGGCGATGGTTTTTCTTCACCGTTAACAACCAGCGATTTACTCTGCGATGAGATTAAATTCTGAAACAGATTAGTAGCTGTAATCATCGTAGTGCTATAGGTTCCCGAGGAACCAATATTACTGCCAAGACTAATAATCATATCATCAAAAGCATACATTGATTTTTTGAACACCAGGTTCGTGGGAACAAAACGCTGAGTTCCCCAGTTATCATCCTGATCGAAATCAGTTGCAAAAATTCCGCAATCGTTCCACGACAAAGCACCCGAAAAGTTTTTCGTTTTGGTATACTGATCGAATCGGTCGGTGGTATTTTTGTTTGGCATCATATCGGTCCAGGTGGTGTAATGAACAGTAGTTGTTCCGGGTATTACATTCCAGTCCCAGCCTCCACCGTTCGAACTTCCCGGATAGCCACTGTTGGCCTGTGTGCCCCGGTAGGTAATGTCGAGTGTACCATGGCTCTGGTAACGGCCAAAACGATTCTCGCCACTGTAAATCTCCGCTCCCCAGAATTTAGTAGTGGGTGCCCGCATAGTGGCAACCCAGTTTCCGCGACGATAAATGGCAGCGGGACTGTAATTAAACTGATGGAAGCCATCGTAATTGATTGGTGATACAGCGTATTTATCAGTATCGAAGAAAAAGTTATAGGCAGCAGCAAGTTCTGAATCTATGGATGTTCCAAGTATAGTACCTCCTGCAACAATCAATTGTTCCATGAGCGCTCGGGAGAAAAACACCTGAATACCGGGACCAAACGGATTTCTTCCTGAAAAAGTATTGGAAGTGTGACGGGTATTGTTAAGGTCCTTTGTAGCCATGCTGTACTTGGTAATCACAGCCTTTCTGAACCGCTGATAGGCATCTGCCGATAATTTGTAGCTCGTACCTGCAAGTGCAATGATAGCTTCAGCCCAGGTTTGATACGAGTACATATAGTTATTATAATGCGTAGCATGATGAAATCCGGTCCCGTCGGGTTTCAGAATATCATTTCCTCCTGGAGTATATTCGGTGTTACGGTTCATAAAACGTTGAACAGCTTTGAGTTCTCTCACTGCCCGTGCTTCATCTTCTTCCTGAGATGCAATGGTAATCATATACGGAAGATAGAGATATATCACATCGGAATTTAAATTCGCAAGATAGGTAGATTCAGGCTCATAGACCATCCCATAATACGACAGCCAGCGGGCCAGTTTAAGCACTTCGGTCCGTTGTTCGGAGGTACAGGCCGGCAGGATATTCAGTATGCGCGACGGGATATTTCGTGAAGCAGTGTAATCGTT
>JAVFAG010000085.1:0-6040 GCA_034002585.1 Paludibacter sp. | reverse complement strand
GATGAAGCTGTAAAGGAAGGAGTTGTAATCTGCAAAGTTGATTTTCCGGATGTTGTCCAGCTTAAACTCCGGGTACCTTCTTTAAAGTAAGTGGATGAAACCGATAACGAACCTTGCGAAGCTGTCCATTCAGCAGGAACCGACTCTTGTTCGAAAAGATACGTCTGTGCGCTGATGGGCATCAGGAAGCTTAACAATAAAACTGGTAGGATGGTACTATTTAAAAGGAATTTTTGCATCTTAAATGAGGTATTTGTATTTCAACTTTACTGTATCGGGCAGTGTAGCTACAAGTATGTAGGCCTGTGGTTGAAGGTAAAAGGTTTTGTATTCAGAAAAAAAGCTTTGCTGATCCACTAACTGACCGTTCATATGATACACCGACACATCAGTGGTTGCTCCCACAACTGTCAGTCCACGGCTGTGCCGCTGCAACTGCAACCGACCCTTCGCTGCCTCCAGCGAAGTCGACACTTGTTGCAGTTCAAACTCTATGGGTGTGCCTAACTCGCTGTCAACTGTTACGGTGGTGTGCGAAGCGTCTGATTCCACCCTCACCTTCTCCTGAGGTGCCAAAAGTGTCCACTGACCCTTCAACTCCAGTTTCTTTTGCACTTTCTGACCCGGCAGATAGGTCGGTTCACTGTTTTTGGTCTTCTCCTGTAAATAAAGTGAAGGATCACACACACTAATAGTTAATCTGTTTTCGGTTTGCTGAAACATCACTATGGTTTCGGCATCCACCCGCTTCAACAATCCTTCCAAAGGCGTCGTTTCGTTAAAACACACCCATGCCTGAACACCCGAAACTGAATCAAGAACCGCGTGAGCCAAAGCATCGGCCTGCAAAACTCTGTATCCCGGAGCATAGGTTGCACGTCGTGCCTCAATAGGATTTGGTTTCAGCAGAATCATATATTCGTAGGCAGCTCCCGAAGGTGCTTTCCCATGATTCAAAATGGCAGAAATAAATTTCCCCGACGTTTCAGCTTTGGTTTTATTGTGACGGGAGGTTTGAAGTTTTCCTTCTACCTTTACTTCCTGCTGCGAAGCAATGCGATAGTAGTTACCAAGTGGGTCGCTCAGTAATAAAGGCGCATCATTGAAAGTTGAAAAACTGTATCCATCGGCCGGTGCGAAAGTACTGTTCACCGAAATTCTATCATTTGTACTGAGTATAGCCTGTTGAAAAAGGGTCGTTTCCACAGGATAAACGGCATTGCTGGTCTGGATACCGTTTCCGATACATATAATCTTTTTCCCGAAAGCAAACACCGATTTTCGGGCTCTGAAGTCGGGCGAATAATTGGTGTTGTTAATATCGTTCATTTCGTGCAGCTTCATTCCAAAAGCTCCATAAACACCTGTGAGCGCCGATGCGCCTGCAAAACGCTCGGCCGAACGGGCCATGAGCGTACTGGTTACAGGACTTTCGAGCAGATTCAGGGGCAGTTGTATCGCTGTTGTTCCGGGTAATCTGTTCCAGTCCCAGCCATTCTCAGTATAGCGGCTTTCGGCACGCGACACGGGGTTGCCACCATTTAAAATCTCAACAGCTCCGTAGCTTTGATAACGGCCATAGCGGTTATCGTTGGTGTAAATTTCGGATCCCCACACATCGTTGTTATACCCTTTAATCGTAACCATTGCACTACCATTGCGATGAATACCCAGGGCAGCATGGTTCATTACGAAAAATCCCTGTGGTTCCTGTGTCGAAAGTAATCCCAGCTGTACGGCGCGGTTATACACCACTTCGGGCATAGCTCCCTGATGCGGATGTCGTCCCGAGATGCCAATCGTCCAGTCATTCGCATTGGTATAGCGTTTCATAGCAGTCAATGCCTTCGACAATTCAGCAAACGCAGCATCACTAACAGTAAAGCCGGATCCGGAGAGAGCTGTTAATAATCCGGTAAGTCCTTCAAAACCTCCGATTGCATAAGCTGGATAATGTCCGGCGTGATGAAATACCGATCCATCGGGCTTGAGGCCACCCATGTTTCCGGGGGTTGTCAACAACGATGAACTGGTCCATTCAATAAGCGCATCAACCGCCCTGTAACGCTCGTTAAGCGTAGGAATAAGCATGGCAGAAATCAGTCGTTCCACCAAGAGTGTATTCCAGCAATCGACCACACCATCGCGTCCAATTGCAAGAGAAGAACGTGTTTCGGGCAATCCACTCCAAAACGAAAGTGCATCGGCAACCTGTTGTATCAATCCGGCCTGGGTTAATTTTTGTCGCATCATAAATGCAGATGCAAAAATCTGACGGGTTTCGTATCCGTAATGATGGTTGTTACCCATGGCACTTCCCCAGGCAAAACCCTGATTCAGGGCATATCTCCAAAGCTGCACATAATTTTCGGCCGATGTGGTTCCCGAGGCATAGAGTGCATCCTGTGCCAATCCCATCATCATGGTTCCCAGTTCGGCCAGTGAGTGATCGGCTGCGGTTTTATCGGGCTTAACCACCAGGGGCTTACCCACTAAAAATCCATTCACCTGGGTAATTCCGGATTGCTCAAACATAGTCTTTGCAGTAGTAACCAATGAGGTATTGGCTGATGAAGGCAGCAACGTAGTGAGGCCATCTTCCACCTTTTGTAAACTGGATAATTGAGCAGAAGAAAGCGCCGGCAAAAGTGGTTTTGAATACGAAAGTGTACTCTCCCACTTCCAGAGTGAATTCCAGTGTGTAATGTAATTTTCTTCTGTATTTGCAGGTTGTTGAGCATCCGGAGCATTCTGGTAGTTTACATCCGACACAAATGAAAAACGGTCGATGTACAATCGGCCGGTCGCAACCGACTGAGGTGTTACCAGGTTCAACTTAAGTCCGGTACGAATCGTTTTCGTTCCCTGCATGTATTTACTTCCAATGCGGCAAATGCGCCATCCGGAGTAATTCAACCCAAAGTTAAAATAATACTGAAGCTGATTGTTGGCATCGCGGTACTCAACACGCAAAGGTTGTTGAAGTGGCGTTTCGTTATACACCCAGAAAATTACTCCATCCCGGAAGTTGTTGTGTGTTACGGTGTAATCGCAAAGAAGGCGCGATGGGGCTGTCCACACCCATTGCATGGATTGTACTCCTTCTTTGTAAGGTGCATTAACTAGTTGGATTACACTCCCGGCGTCGCCCACCCGAAACGGATGGGACGAACCAGGTTCAAACCCATACTGCTGACTGTTTGCACTGGCCAACAGCATCATCAACAACACAAGTGTAAAAAGGAGACTTCTCATTGCAAAAACAAATTTAATTAGTAACAATCAGACGGATCGAATGCACCAGCGAGTCGTTGTACAGGTAATTGTAGTTACTAGCCTTGAACTTCAGGGTGTATTCTCCGGGTTGGGTAAAGGTATGTGAATAACTTTCCACACTATTAGCCATAGTTTTAACACCGGTCACAGGCGATTCCTCCGTAATTCCGGAAGGAATAAGAACGGGCTTTGAAATTAGCCAGTCGTGGTTCAGTGGATTGTTCATGGCTGTACGATTCATCGTAATTTCAGCAGGAATTTTTGTCGACCAGTTGCCCGCCAGGAGCGTATCGCGGTAAGCAGTTGATCGGCTCATCATGTCGAACGGCGAAAAACCAAGTGTTGCAGCCAGATAGGTAGAGACCACAGTTCCATTGGTTATCATTTTATTGGCAATGTTCAGATTCGAAATCACCCAGGTTGGTTGCCAGTCAGCCATAAAATCAGGTTTATACCGAAAGGCTAATACAAGCTTTTTACCACTGTATTCATCCAGGGGAATGGTTGCAGTGCGGGTAACATTGGCAGCAGTCGGCAAGTTAGCCTGCTCTGAAATATTTTTCCAGTTATGCGTAGCTATGCTGGTCGAATCGGCAACAAAGTTATTCATGGCCAATCCTTTAAAATCTTCAGAAACAAACACACTCAACGTATTTGCCACATGTGTACCCCAGGCAGCACGGGTTGAAAACGATAATTCGGGTCGTGTTTTAATAAAACGCGCGTACGAAAAGGAGATAAAATCGGGCTCGCCACTAAAGTTGAAGGTAAGCTTTGTACCTACTGGTGCCGTATAAATTGAATCGGTGAACACCACACCGGCCGAAGGTTCTACTTCAACCGTAAATTCGACCGGCTGTTTGAGTTCGCTTTCACAGGCCATCAATCCGATGCCCGCAAAAGCAATTATCAAAAATTTATTGAGTCTCATACTTTATTGAATTTGGAATGCCTGTTACCAGCCAGGGTTATTGGATGTAATCAGTTTGTTTATCGACATTTCTGAATCAGGTATCGGGAAGTAATTATACGCATCCGATACATTGTAGTAGGCAGCTGCATACTTCATTGAATTATTCCAGCCATCCTGATTTACAAAGCTCTGCATGGTTTGCATTGATGTTGTAAAATCACCCCAGCGAATCAAATCCCAGCGTCGTATGGCTTCGAAACACAATTCCATAGCCCGTTCTTTCTTGATAGCATCGCGGAACTGATTTTTCGTTAATCCTCTGCCTTCGAGTGGAAGAATCCCGGCACGCTGACGAACAGCATCTACACATTCATAAGCCAGTGCCGATGGTTCAGGTGTCAACTCGTTGTCGGCTTCTGCAATCATCAACAATACATCGCTGTAGCGGAGTATCGGGAAGTTAATTGGCGTATAATTTTTATTTTTCGGACCGGCCACTTCGTGTTCACGACGGTATTTAGCTGCACAGCGGGTCTTGTTCCGGTTACTCACAACCTCGGTTTCTTCGGTATAGGTGAATCCTGCGGGCTCAACATAAGATGGTCGTTTTTTACCATAGTAGAATTTCTTACCCAATACCTGACGTGCACCTGTGGAAGCAAAAACATATTCGTAATTGGTTATACTCCAATCTCCCCGGGCAGTATCACCTTCCGATTCGTACATTTCGTAAAGTTTCAGCGAACCATAGGCAAATTTATAACTGTAACCCGGATTCGAGAGTCCCATCAGGTTTTTGTATCCCTCAGTAGAAGAATAATCCTGAGAACTACCAAATCCCAATGTATTTCCAAGACGACCGGCAGCTTGTTCCACTGTACTGCGGGTACCAGCCTCTTCAGCTTCCCAGATACTTTCACGTACTCCTGTGCTATTGTATTTATCTTCAGCTAAATCGAGAAACACACGCTGAAAAGGAGTTACCAGGCCATGAAGTGCACTTTCCTTAACTTCAAGTGCCCAGCGCTTTGCTTCAGCAAAATACTGCTGACGATTGGGATCGGGAGCAGTTTTATCACGGAAATGCTCACCGGCCCGGAACAGGTAAATACGTGCAAGAATACCTTTGGCAGCCGATTGGGTCACTCTTCCTGTATAACCAATATCGGTCGATTTATACAAATAAGGAATCGTACTTTCGATCGTTGAAATAATCGTGTCATAAATTATCTGCTTGTCGACGCGCTCTGCATCCAGACCGTAAACACTTTGAGTCGATGTAAGTCTCAAAGGCACATCGCCCCATCCCTGCACCAGGTTGAAATAATAAAACGAACGCAGGAAAAGCGCTTCTGCTCGTACCCTGTCTCGATACGCCTGAGGAATGCTTGTATTTTTATCGACATTTTCCAGTAAAATATTCGCACGATTAATACCTTCGTACAAAATTCTCCAGAAAGTAGTGATGTAGGTATTGCTGCTATTGGCATTGGCACACAGAATACTACTGGCAGGCGACGAGCGCTGGTAAAAAGTGAGATCATCGCCTCCGGCATTGTACAATGGATAGTTGTTGCCGTAGAAATGTTCCTGCATAATAGGACTATACACACCGGTAAGGAAAGTTTCCAGCTCCGATTCGTTGTTGAAATAGGTTTCAGGAGTCAGTGTAAACGGTTCCTTCTCCAGCAATTGCTCACAGGAAGTGATAACCACCACACCTGCAACCAGCAAAGCCGGTTTCACCAATTTTCTAAAAATATTGAGGATTGTCATACTATCTTTGAATTAAAAATTAACATTGAGTCCAACATTCACCGAACGTGCACGCGGATAGGACGAGAAATCCAA
>JAVFAG010000084.1:0-11860 GCA_034002585.1 Paludibacter sp. | reverse complement strand
ACTCCCTGTAAGGCATATTGAGAAATACCACTCAGATTAGTGCCCCTGTCTGTTCCTGAAGTGGAAGGTAACTGAACACCATTTAGGGTAACAGAAGAATAACGTGGCTCGAGTCCACGAATAACTAACCCAACACCTTCGCCTCCACTCCGCTGTACTGATATACCCGGTAAGCGTCCAATTGCTTCTACCGAATTAGCATCAGGATTTTCCTGTAAGCGGTCGGAAGCTACCACATTCTTTATCGTGTTTGAATTAATTTGTTGACGAATCGCATTTTTTTGTCCTATGGCCTGTGCGGTAATCACCAGTTCGGATAATAACTGCGGTGTTGGTTCTAATACCACTTTTAAATCCGATACTACATCCGCAGCTTCAATACGTGCATCGTACCCGATGTAACTAAAACGTAAACGTGCATTGGCAGGAGCTTCCAGACTAAATCGACCGTTCATGTCCGTAGCAACACCTATCGTGGTACCAGGGACAACAACACTTGCACCTATAACCGGCTGCCCTTTTTCATCCAAAACCACCCCGGATACTATACGCGTGCTGCTCAATGGTTTTGGTTCATCGTTTTTTTTTGTGATAACTATGGTATTGTTTTTAACAACAGCCTGTAATCCTCTGGTAGCCAGCACTTTTTTCAATACATCGATAACAGGCTTATTCTCTACATCTACAGTAATGTCTTTCTTTTGATCGATAAAAATATCCTTATACACTATGGTGAAGTTTGTGCTCGTCTCGATTTGTTGAAAAAAATCAAGCATCGAAATATTTTGCACCTTCATGGATATCTTTTGAGTTGAATTCTGAGCATTAAGTAGTGGTGTAAATGTGGTTAAAACAACCAGTGTTAGACACGCAACTTTTGCCAGGGTTTGTTTAACTGTAAATTTCATCGTTATAATTTGTAGTGTTTTTATGGATAATTCTGGGTTGAATGAAGGAGACATACTTTAGTTATACAGCACGATAAGACTATCGCTCTGGATATCAAACTGTATTTTATATTGAAGCTGAACCGTTTCCAGCACAATTTGCAGGCTTTCACCCCGAAATGCTCCACTCATTTTATCATCTTCAATGTTAGTACATTTTGAAACAATTCTCACTCCATACCATTCTTCAATGAGCTTTATAACTTCGTCGAAACTCTTCGACTTAAACTGTAATTTGTTGTCCTTCCAGGCGGTTTCAACTCTATTATCGGTTTTCTCAATAGTCATCAGTTTTTTAGATGCGGAGTAAACTGCCTTTTCGTTGGGTTTTAAATAATAATCCTGTGACAACTCATCGCCCGACAATTTGACGCTTCCTTCCACCAGTGATGTTTCCACTATATCCGATTTTAATCGGGCATTTACATTGAATGAAGTACCAATTACCTCAATTTTCAGATTCTTTACATTTACAAAAAACGGACTTGAACTATCCTTGTATACTTTAAAAAATGCTTCACCTGTAAGTTGAACGTTTCGTGAATTATTATTACCTCGTGAATAAATCAATTTACTGTTTGAATTCATCCAGACTGTTGATTTGTCAGGCAACGTTACCTGTGCCCGGTTTCCCGGCTTAACCGACACAACAAAGTCATTTTCCAATTTCGTGTCTGGTGTATAAAAAATAAGTATCGAGGAAATCAAAATTACAAAAGGAATCAGCACCGCGGCAAACCTGAAAAACCACTTTTTGTTATTCTTTCCGGGATTATGTTGAATGTAAAAATTCAATACTTCCTGAATATGTTTTTTATCTTCATCAGCTAATACCTCTGTCTGGATATCCTGATTCCATTCTTCTGTAATCAAATCGTTGAGTTCATCGTTACTCATTGAGTTGAATTGATGACGCATCTCAAGAAATTCCCCCCTGGTAATTCTTCCGTATAAAAATTTTTTATAAAGTAGTTTAATATAATTGTCCATCTTATTCTTTACTATAGTGATGCCTCTTTATTCCGTTTTTGAAGACCTGATTCAATAGGGTACATATAAGATATTAAAAAGTACTACCATCATCATATTGTATTTTGAAAGCTCTTTTTTAAGTGTCTTCAGAGCAATAGTCAGATGATTTTTAACTGTTTGTTCATTTATTTGTAATGAACGGGCAATTTCTTCAATCGATAATCCATATTCCCGGCTCATCTCAAAAATTTCTAATTGCCTGTGTGGCAGAAGAGTTTTGCTTAATTTGAGTGCTTTCAGAAATTCATCGTAGTACATTCCCTTCTCAATCGAATTGTCATCTGTGAGATAGTTTTCAGAAAATTCGATGTAATCCACAAATTCAACCTTATTGAGCTGAGCTCTGAAAACATCTACTATTTTATGATACGATATCGTGATTAATAATGAGTGTAACGAACCATCCATCGACACTTCTTCCCGCATACTCCAGAGTTTTAAAAAGGTGTCCTGTACAATGTCGTTGGATAATTCACGCGATTTGGTATGCACAAATACAAAACCATATAATTTATTAGCATACATTTCGTAAATCGCGTTAAAGGCCTGATGTGAACCTTTACGTAATTCCTTAGTATACGACTTAATTATATTTATGTCCATGCTTGTTTGTTTTAAAGTATTTACGATAAATAGTCATTTTAGTACCAGTCAAAAAAACTGTTGTAAAACATAAAATTCAAAGTTGCGTATAAAAATACGTTTAAATTTCGTGATTGTGATGTTTTCAGGTGAAAAATTGCGTGAAATAAAAAAATCGCGAAAAAGATTGCCGTTTAGCAGTCCTTTTCGCGATGTATGGTTTTAATGTTGACCGGTTCCTATTTATTTCAGATACGCTTTCATCCGGAATATTTACCTGAGAATTAGCTTGGAATTAAATTGATGTCCTTTACCTTGTGCACTTAACTGTATGAAGTAAACTCCTGATGGCAACTGTTCTCTATTGAATACGACAACTTTATGCAGCAACAATTCACGGCGAACCTCTCTGCCATTGATATCGCGTAAAACCATCTCATAACCACTGTCCATCGGCACATTGGGCAGTTCCACCACAAAGCGCTCGCCTGCTGGCTGTGGATAGACCTGTATCGAGGCATTGGTAAGAGTTGGAACACTGGTCTTAACGGGGCACTCAGCAGTTTTTACCGTAAATTTTGTACCCGAAGGGGCATCGTATTCGTAACAGGTGCTTTGGGTGATGCCTGTAATATCAACCGACTGCGGACTGCCTGCCTTGCTGAAAATAACATTCACACTGGTGAGCGACTCCGGAAAAGTGTAGCTAAACCAACCATTACCAATCTCATTCATCTGCTGACCGGGCCAGGTGGTAAACACATTACCTCCAGCATGCCAGGCCCACACATGCACACCGGCTGTTCCCCATTCCGTGGGGCGCTTAAACGAAACAGTTATCCCTCCCGGCTCTGGTTCGGGATCGGGCAGGTTGCTGCTTACTGCAATCCGGTAATCCGAACCAGTGTTGTTGTCCCAGCTGCCTCCGCCGTGATTAATCACGAAATTGACGGAACTAACTTTCTGTGCTGTGTTGTTGAAAGGACCCAGGGTCACCTGCCACTGTCCACCTACATTTACAAAAGGCGTCTCAACTGCGGTACCGGTTGTAACTACTGTGCCTTCGGGTCGATAAGAGGCAATGGGTGTCGTCCAGCTTCCGCCAACACCATTCACGCCCCAGTGCAGTTTGCTGGCAGCGGTGGCAGTAGTACTGGTTATTACAATTGGGTCGTCCTGATTGGGTGCCAAGGGTAGCCAGCTTACACTGCCGGTTCCGGTTCCTCCACCGTCATCATCAGCATCACCTTCGCCCACATACACATGCTGAATGGGTGTGCGAAACACATTTCCTTTACTATCGGTTGCTTCCACATAATAATCGATGAGCACATCCTTGTGACCGGTAATTTCGGCATAACACAAATCGGCTTTCGCTGCCGGAAGGATGAAGAAATTGAGCTCGCCATCGTCGGTCGGGTCGGGAGCCATTGCGCGACGAGTCATCTCAATATTTTGCCAGGCGCCCACTTCCGAACCGCCGGCATAGGTATCGTTGTGGATGCTTTCTATCGGATTCCACCCGTCGTTGTCGATGCGGTATTTCAGGGTAACATTCGCCAGTCCGCTCACATCGTATGCATAAGTCCACACATGAAAATCAGACGAATTATTCACTTTTTGATAGCCGGTAAGCGGTCCGAAACTAATGCCGCCGGGATTGTAGGGAAAACGCTGGGGGATAAAAACCGATGGAGCTGTGTTGTCAACTCCCGCATTCGCACTGATTACCCGATTGGCATAGTCGATGGCGATATTACCGGTCATCGACGGCTTCACTTCCATATCTTCGGCCTTTCCATAGTACATAAACCCCGAATTTAATCCGCCGAAATAGAAATGCCAGGCTTTTTCGGCATTGGTGGCAGCTGCACCTCCTTCGGCCACATACTGCATACGCAGGTTGCCTCCTTCGAGGTCTTCGGCCATGGTCACGTAATTTTCGGTCGCTGTAATTACCGCCCAGTTTCGGGCATCTTCGGTCCAGCCATCGGGATTGAAACGATAGGATGGTTTGCTATACAACGGCCATAGCCAGTTGATGAACTGCGGATGTCCCCAGTCGCTTTCGGCATTCACCCAGGCACCATCTTCCACGCGGACAATAGCATTGGCCGGCACAGGATGGTCGTTCAAAAACTGCTGAATGGTGGTGGGCCTATAGCCTTTGCCGGCAGCATCGTTGGTAAAACCGGGCACCGCTTCGTTGTAATACGAGAAACCACCACCCCAGGCATTGTCGCCATCGTGGGCCAGCAGCAAAATCGACGGGCGGTCGGTAGAGCTGAAGGGCTCAATTTTCGACTGAACCTCGCCCCCGTTGGCACCGCTGTATCCATCCACATAACTGAAATAATTACACATGGGTACCACATCAATTTTATAGGCAGTGCCGGTGGAAGGATCGATATACTGCGCTTTGTGGGCCTGATAGCTGTAGGGAACTGCTAATCGCGAGCCGCGGCCGTCGATGGTACCTTCAAACCAGTTCACTCCCTGTGTGGGTACCTGATCGGCCCGGTTCGGAGCATCCACATTACCGTTAATATTATAGGGATGAACATAATCGGACAGTGTACGGGCCAGGTGACTGTTGGGCACCACCGACCATTCAATCCCGCATTCAACCAGGGTTTTAATGATACGTTCCGAAAAAGCAGCTTCGGCTGGCCAGTAGCCCTTGGAGCGATGTCCATAGTGTTTTAGGGTAGTATATTGATGTGCCTGTATCTGCATTTTCAGCGTTCGTGCGCTTACGAGAGGCGACAGCGCATGGTCCCAGGTAAAGCCCACCACGTCGAGGCGCGGATGATTTCCCGAGGTTTTCCAGCTAATCGCTTCCTTGTATGAATTCATCCAGGTCGGACTGTAACCCCACTGATTCTTTACGCCAAGCGACTGAATATTTTCCATCAATCCAGCAGAAATACTCAACTGAGCACCGGCATCGGCATGTTGACGAATGGCATTGATAGCAGTGCGGGGCGCATGCTGGTAGGCATTCACACGGTCGTCTTTCGAGAAAATTTCTTGGAGATTATTGGTAGGATGCGCCACCGAACTTCCGGGATAGCGGTTGCCTCCCGAGTTTTTCAATCGGTGCGATTCTTCCACAAACTGTTTGCTGTCGGGTTTGCCCTGACTTTTATCAGCCCAGTAAACCGGCTGATCCATATGCCAGAGGTAGGTGGTATACACTTTTTGAGCCATGCTAACCGAAGCGCTCAACATTACTAAAACCAAAAGGTAAAATTCTTTTCTCATATTCATTTTTTACGTTTTGCCCGAAACCTAGACCTTACTTAGGGCGTTTTCTTATTGAATTACGAATGCAACAAGCAGATTTGAACCAATGTTACAACTTTCAACAACAGTATAACAGCTTGTGCAAGGCATAGCAACAGTATGGATTAAGTTGAAATTACAACCCGCAAAGAAAAAGTTTCCCCGGCAATTTTTGAATCAATTGCCGGGGAAACCCTGTAAAACTTTCTGCAAACGTTTGAACGTTAAAGCCTTTACTATTTTTCGTTTTCTTTCTTAATTTTCCGGATGGCGGCCTCGATGGGCTTATCGGGCTCTATCACATTGTAGGGTCCCCAGAAATCGGGATCGTTGAACCCTTCAGCTGCATCGCTGATTATCACATCAGAACGCAGGCGATCGCGGAAGCGGATGGCTTTACTTTCAGTACTATGTTCACGGTCGGTTATCGCCATCTCCAGGGTCGAATAGTAGAAGGTGTGAAACAGTTTGCGTTTCCAGTTAATTTTCATGCCTACGTCGATTCGACTATACCCGTAGTACCACTTCCCGTCCTTTTCAATATAATCGATGCGGTAATCGGCCTGAATAGGTGTGACTTCGGCATTGAACGGCTTTTTGCGGATGAAAAAGCGCATGGCTTCAATCCGGTTTGAAAGATTCAGGCTAAAAACAGCTGATTTCAGGGCCATATTCGCTGCATCTATGTAAAGTTTTCCCGCATACATGGGCTCTTCGGCATAGGGTGAATGATTAAAATCGACCACATACACCATACGGTTATCCATGTATTCGACCTTGTTAAACTGAAAACGGTAGCTTTCGAAAGGCTTATCGGTAAGCAGGATGCCCGGATTTTTCATCACATCGAGATAGAGAGAATTGTATGGTCCGCCCATCAACTTAAACACAAGCGTGTCGAGGCGGGTGTAGTCCGACTGTTTGCGGGCTTTGTACAGGCGGGCTGCATCGTATTTATAAGAAGTGTAGGGTTGTTTTTGGATATCAACCACCGCTTCGGCCAGACTCACATAATTTCTTCCTTTACGAATCGATTCGCGGTAAAAGGCCGTCATCAGCATTTCATTCTCAGGATAATTCTGATCCACCCTGTCGAGCATAGCCCGCACCAGGGCCGAACCATCCTGGGTAATCACATCAATCTGTGGCAGCTGAATGGCCACCTGCTTAAGACGTATCAAGCCCTGCTGATCCTGTAAACGACTAACGGGCACTTTTTGCTCCATGTACCCCAAAAAACGTACAATGAGGGTCGCTTCGGCGGAAGGCAGTTTAAGAGAAAACTCGCCCTCGTTGTTGGTTACGGTGGCAATATTGGTATGCTCTACCATAATATTACAATAAGCCAGCGGATTTCCTGTAGCCGAATCGGTTACTTTCCCTCTGATTTCGGCAAAAGGAGCCTGGGCTGCAAGTTGCGAAACCGACAATAAGCTGGTAATAATAACTACAAAAATTGATTTCATACGTTCGATGTTTGATTTTAGCGCCTTCTGAAACAAATTGCTCTTTATTAACATTGCTATTACCCTTCAGGATGCCGCTTCATATTCTTTTTGACATTCAACACTATAACAAATATACCTGTCGATTGTTTGCATTATTATGCAGTATCAATCAGGGCGAAAGATAAAAATTTATCTTCAATAATTTTCTTATCTGATTAAAAAAAGGTATTTTTGTGAGCTCTATCAAAAACACTGTAATCATGTTAAACCACATTTTACTTTTTGCTCTGGGAACAGGCGAAATTATCCTCATCGCATTGGTTGTACTTTTAATCTTCGGCGGAAAAAAAATTCCTGAACTGATGCGCGGTTTAGGCAAAGGCGTAAGTCAGTTTAAAAAAGGAATTAAGGAAATTGACGAAGATATTAACAGTACAACTGACGATACCAAACTGAAATAACCGGAACCGGCTGCGATGCAGGAAGAAGAAGAAAAAGCCCTTTCGTTCTGGGAACATCTCGAAGTACTGCGCTGGACGCTAATCCGCATCATCCTGGCGTTGGTGATTGTGGTGGGTGCAATATTCTCTTTTAAGGAATTTGTATTCACCCGAATTGTTTTTGCCCCTCTGAATTCTGATTTTATCTTTTACCAGTGGCTTTGCTCACTGGCCGAATTGGTAAAGATACCTGCCATTTGTCCGGATGAATTTTCGATGCAACTCATCAATATCAACCTGGCCGGTCAGTTTCTGGCGCATATCGGGGCATCGTTTAGTCTTGGACTGGTAATGGTCATTCCCTACATCCTGTTCGAGATCTGGCGCTTTGTGCAACCGGCCCTGTATCCAAAGGAAAAAAAGCATGTTGGTGCCATTTTTTCCTCAGCTTCGTTCCTGTTTTATGCAGGAGTTGCCACTTCCTACCTTATTATTTTCCCGCTCACCGTTCGCTTCCTGGGTTCCTACGAAATATCGTCTCTGGTACCCAATCAGATTTCGGTACAATCCTACCTCGGTACGCTATACATCCTGATTTTCAGCATGGGAATTATGTTCGAGATGCCGGTGCTCGCCTATCTGCTTTCTAAAATCGGTCTTATACACAAAGACATGCTAAAGTCGGTGCGCTCCTATGCACTGGTAGTGCTGCTCATCATCGCGGCGTTGATTACACCTACAACCGACCCTTTCACTCTGATGATTGTGGTGCTGCCGCTCTACCTGCTGTATGAGGTAAGTATTTTGGTGTGCAGCAGAAAGGAGCCGGAAGAAGAGGATGAAGACGAATAATCCGTATTACATTACAACAAACAACTGCGAATGCCGCTGGCGCTCGGTCTCGGTTTGAAAAAGATATACCCCGCGCTGAAGTGTACCCTCCAGGCGGATAATCGTTGAAACAGCTCCCGTCAAATCTCCGCTCAGCACCTGCCTGCCTTCAATGGAATAGATGCGGTAAGGCACTTCGGCAGCCGGACTCAACCGAATTTGCAACTCATCGCGACGGTAGCTCAACGAAAAGACATCGACCAAGGTGCCACCAGCTGCTGCGGCATCCCATATTTTTCCTTTACTGTTGCCCCAGATAAATTCGGCCAGCGATGGAAAATCGATGTAGGGATTGCGGTTGCCTTGTATAGTATATACCGCATTGTTACGGTTGATTTCCTTCTGACTCACCGGGTCGTCGCGGTGCCATTTCATCAGCAAACTCACCGCATACGGCGTAAAAACAGGATAGGTATTCCGGTACAGCATGCTCTCTGTGCCCGTGCTGCGCCAGTTTCCTGAATAATCCTCATAACAGGTGACCATATACATATAGGCCCGGGCAAAATCGCCTTTGTATTCGTTGGCAGGCTCAAACACCATTCCCGAATAGCCCGGAAAGGTGTTATAGCCCACCCGCGAAACGCCATTATCGAATTCGTAATTAGCTCCCACTATACCCAGCGGGAAGTTGGACTTTGCCGTATTGGCTTCCACATTCGAAGGATAAAGGTTGTGCAGGTCGGAATAGGCAACGGTATATTCGGGCTGCGGACTCCACCAGCTTTTGGGCATGCAGTGCTCACGGTTCAGATTTGACCATGAAGTACGCTTCTCCCGCGAATACATATCCCAAAAATAGCCATCGGGATGCCAGTCGGTGGTACGAAAATGGGTGCTCGAACTGTAATATTCCAATTGAGTGTGAGGTCGTATGATTTGATGCAGTGCATTTTTAAGTGCTGCATCGTTCCTGCCTTCGGCATTGTTGTAATAACCGGCAGGAAGATTGGCCACCACAAAGGTGGAAACCACCAGCAGTACCAGCACGAAAGGTATGCGGAGAAATATCGTTTTCAACATCTGAAAATCATCGGATTATTTTAAAAGCAACTAATTGTTGAGGACTCACAACTCTAATCACATACATCTGAGCTTTCGAAAGCTGGATTTCCAGCACTGTGTCCTTTACGGGATAATCGCCAAGGAGTACACCGGTTAGACCGTACAGCTGCAAACGACTTCCCGGTTCAAGCTGTGTAAACTTCACCCCCGAAGGCGTCGGTTGCCACCTTACTTTTACTATTGAATGCTCATTTAGCGCGCTGGCTATAGCCGTTTTTACCTGCATCACCTCCGACCAGTCGGAGCGGGCATTTCCAATAACCGAACGCACCCGGAAGAAGTAGTTGGTCGAGGGTTCCAGGTTTCCGACACGGTAGCTTACACCTGTAACCGGCTGGTTTTGTAATAAATACGCATTGGTTTCGCTGCCGTAAACAATTCGGAAATCATCGATGGCCAGATTACCTGCAACTTTGGTAAATGTGACTTTTAATGACCGTACATTTTCAGAACTTCCAAACGTATATGTAAGATAATTTTTTGAGGTGTTTGCATACGAAATATCTTCCACCTTAACCCATTGGTTATTTTTGAGCACCTCGACGGTAAAGTAGTTGCCTGTACCTGTTGATGGATACCGATACATAAACCCTATCTCCACAATCGGATTAGAGTAAACCGGTGTTTGTAACCATTCGCCGGTGTTACGAAGTTGTATCGAAGGAGGTGCCGTACCTGAACTGGTAGTTGTTGTATAAATTGCACTGGCAGAACTGGCCCAACCTTCCGGCAGGGGAGTAGCATTGGTTCCCACCCCATCAAAACCCTCATTTACAGTTATAAAACCAGCACCTACTTTGGTGTACGTTTCCAGCTCAAACTGATTCGTATACACATCCGCTTCCCATTCAGCCACAAAATGCCTATCGCTGATGTCCGTTGGATCCAAAGGTACGGGAGCTACCGGCGCAGCAGTTGTAAATCGAGCCGAATTTACCGAGGGAATAGCTCCACCCGTACGAACCGAGCTTACACGGTAGTAATAAGTTGTAAGAGCTTGCAAATTCTGAAGGGCGTACCACGAGGAATCGGCAGGAATATTCAAAGCATACAGCGGTGTTTCCTGAGCATTCAGATTCATAACATGGTTTTTTAACGGGGAAAAATTATCGGTTGGCAGAACATTCCATTCATCTTCACTGAAGTGTTTGGTAGGATGAGTTACCGTAGCTTTTCGGTGAAACGTTTTATCAAGTCCCCAAACCAACCCGGGGCCGACATCAAAATAACCAACTGCATCGATTCGCAAACCGTTGTGCAACAGAGCAATGGCATCGTTACCATTGAAATTCATCACCGAATCGGTAAACAGCGTTGCTT
Organism: Paludibacter sp.; assembly: GCA_034002585.1. Lineage (GTDB taxonomy): Bacteria > Bacteroidota > Bacteroidia > Bacteroidales > Paludibacteraceae > Paludibacter. The sequence goes on along the minus strand of JAVFAG010000084.1, from coordinate 850 downwards.
TCGATTTCAAATCGGTATTAGTACATTGCTGATGTATCACCACCACCGAACTTCCGTGAGCCAGCTCCCCTTTTAGCGGAAAAACCGATTCGTAATTGCCCACACCGTTTGATTGCTTGGCCAATGCATAATCGGCCAATTGAACCGTTTGGCCGGTACCGTTATACACTTCCACCGATTTATTAAAACTACTTCCTTCCACATAGGAAGAAATTACAAGATTCCCGGCTTTGGAAGGTGTGGAAAAAAAATCGATGGAATACGAGCTGGCACTCCGATCAGCAATCCAATGTAGCATAGCCCCCACCGGACTAATATTTTCAGGCTCCAGGGTCATCATCTGACGGGAAGCTACTCCCTGAACCGGAATGGCCAGAACTTCAGTAAGTCCACCGCCTTCCAGCAACAAGGTATCCCTGAACACACCGGCTTTCGGTGGTTGAAATACAATGCGGGTTGAAGCGCCGGCCTGAACTCCTGCAGCCGAAATAGTAGTATGCCGCAGCGCAAAGGCAGTCGATTGGCGTTTCAATCGCAGACTAAGCGACCCTGACAGGTTTTGCCCTTTGATAGTTAATGGCTTGCCAAGGGTATCTCCCTGAAGAATCACATCAAAATCGAGGACATCGCCTCTACGGGGCAGAGATAAAAAAGCATCCACCACATCGGGAAAAGGATAGCTCTGAAGCGTATCGGGCCCCCAGATATACGACACCAAATCGGGATAATCGATAAACGGATTTCGGTTGCCCTGAATTTTAAATACCGCCTCCTGACGAAGTCTTTCCTTTACACTCACGGGATCGGCAGCATGCCATTGCAACAGCAACTGACGGGCCCAGGGTGTCCA
>JAVFAG010000083.1:0-11861 GCA_034002585.1 Paludibacter sp. | reverse complement strand
TTTGCTAATGACTTCTTTCAGATTTGCAGTCGCCTGCAACACCCTTGTCAATCGCTAATGTTTCCTATCAACTCGGCACATACAGGAACTTGCATCCTGTTAGCTTAATACCATGCCCGACATACCATTAAAAACACATCAACTTACGCTGATACTGTTTTATATAGCTCACTAAATTACTGAAATAAATCTGACAATGAAAAATATCCGTTTTACGCTTTTCACATCAGTACTTATACTTTCACATTTCGTTAACGCTCAATCCGTCGAACATATCCGTAACTCAGGGCTATTCAACTTTGGAATTGGTAGCGGTGAAAATTACGCTGTTGCCCGCAAAAATGCCCTGCAAAATCTAACCGAAGGTATATCGGTGCATATTAAAAGTGAATTCGAACATATCGTGCGCGAAACCAATGGTAATGTCGATGATTATTCAAATAGTATCATTAAAACCTATTCTTCCGCCGTTATCAATCAATACCAGGAAAAGGTTATCGCAGAAAAACAGGGTACTGTGGAACTGATGTTGTACATTTCGAAGGTTGATCTTCAGAAGGTTTTCTACGAACGGGAATTAATCATCCGTGACTTAATTGCGTTGGGCGAAAAATCGGAAAGGGAATTGCGTATTGGTGATGCCTTGCGTAATTATTACTGGGCAATGGTGCTCACACGAAGTCACCCGAATAATAAAAACCTGCGACATGATTTTGGCAACAACACGCAACTGTCCATTCTGAAAGGGCTGTCGGACCGCATCGAAAGTATTTTTACCCGCTTGAAATTTACACCTACCTCGGTGGATCAGAAATCGGCACCGGCTCACAAACAAATTAATCTGGCAATTAGTTTCAACGACCAGCCGGTACAAAACCTCGATTACACCTATTTTACAGGCGATGGTTTTTCGGGCATCACTTCCATTCGGGATGGAAAAGGAATAGCAAGTGTCGATGGACCCTTTGCGGCTCAGATGCAAATACTACGGCTGAAGGTGGAGTATCAGTATGCCAACAAAGCACACCTGGAACCGGAAATCAAGCAGATGATGGAAAATGTTTCTATCCCCTACTTCGAATCGGCGGAATTCCGAATTGCCTTAAATAAGAAAACCAATGAAGAGGTAGCGCCTGCCAAATCTGAGGTGGCGAATGTAAAAGCAGATGCGAAAGAACAAACTGCAGTAAACGTATCACCCAACACGAAGGTAACAACTGATTCAAATGTCATCACTGAAGCGAAGGTGTCAACTGATGCAAAGGTAACAGCTGATACAAAGCTAACCAATGACATAAAAAGTGGGCTTGGCGCAACTATAACTCCCGCCTCGAATCAGGCTCCTGATCTGAAATTCTACAAATCCTCAATTGAAAAGGTTATCTCCTCTGTTCGTTCGGGTAATCTTCAATCTACCCACTCATTATTCACTCCGGAAGGACTGGATCTCTTCACCAAACTAATCGCCAACGGTAATGTTACCGTACTGAATCACCATATCGACTCCCTGAAATTTCTTAAACTGAAAGATGAAGTGGTGGTTCGCTCGGTGCCCATGCTCTTTGCATTTAAGAACAACCGTGAGAAATTTGTGGAACAGGTGGTTTTCACCTTCAATCAGGATAAAAAAATCTCCAATATTGCCTTTGCCCTCGGTCAGATTGCCACCAACGATATACTTCAAAAGCCCGAAGGCTTTGGTTCCTTCGAGGATAAGTATTTTCTGATTCGTTTTCTTGAAAATTACAAAACCGCCTATTCGCTGAAGCGCCTCGACTACCTGCAGGCCATTTTTGATGAAAACGCGTTAATCATTGTGGGCAACCGGGTAAACAAAGTGCAGGAACCCACCGACAGAGTTCAGCAAATGTACGGTAATTTCTCCAACGAAGATGTGGAATATATTGTCCTTTCCAAATCAGAATACCTCGAACGGCTTAAACGGGTGTTCAGCCGCAATGAGTTTGTGAACATTCATTTTGAAGACAATCAGGTGCGGAAAACACAACGCAACGACAAAGTCTATGGCATTCAGATTGCACAGCACTACCATTCATCAACCTATGCCGACAAAGGATATTTGTTTTTAATGATAGACCTCAACGACAGCATTCAACCCAAAATATACGTCCGCACCTGGCAACCCCGAAAGAATGCTGATGGTAGTGTAATCGGTCTGGAGAATTTCAAATTTTAACCCTTTAAATGGCAATCCCTTTGATATGAGATATTTATCACTAATCCTCCTCTTTACTATCGTTACAATCTCTGCATGGACCCAGGAATTTGAGGTTCGATCGTTTACTGTGGACCGTACCGACCTGGCTGCCAGAAGGTATGAAAAACGAACCGTGAACGATGAACCCTGCGCTATTGTGAAGATAAACACCAACATCAAAGGGATGCAATTTGACTCCAACCTAGGGATTGTGGATGTGACCCACCGCGACGATGGGTACTGGCTATATGTGCAGCCCCGCGAAAAGCGCATCAAACTGATGGCCGCCAACTATATCTCGCAGGATGTAAACCTTCCTGAACCAGCAGCAGCCAGCACAGTTTACAACCTGCTAGTAGTAGCCAAAGGGCTGGTGCAACAAAGCGAATTAGTCCGTGTTGTTTTTCGCCTCAATCAGGAGAATGTGTATATCCGTCTGGCCGAACAGGCACCCGTACTGGCAACAGGAAGCAACGCGGTGTTCAATGTGCCCAAAGGGAAGCATCAGTTTCGCTTTATCAAGGATCAATTCGAAGAACAGCTGGTGGAACTGGAAGTGAACGAGGAAGTGGTTCGGGACATTGTGCTGATGCCCGGACGTAGCACTTCGAAATTAGCCCTCAGCGGATATATTATCGTCACCAGCGAACCATCGGGGGCAATGGTGTATCTCAACGAACAACAAGTAGGAGCCACTCCCTATCAGGGACGTAACATTGCAGGAAACTACCAGCTGCGCCTACAGCATCCCTTTCATTACGACCACACCGAGGTTTTCACCCTGAAAGAAGGAGAAACCAATAACTTACCCATCGTTAGGCTGAAACCTAAGTTTGGACACTACCAGATCACCAGTACGCCTTCCGGAGCTGAGGTTTGGATTGATGGCAAAGCGGAAGGAAAAACACCACTTACTAAAAAACAAATTGGCAGCGGGCACCATACTCTAAGCCTTCGCTATCCGGGCTACCACGAGCAGAACAAAAGCTTTGAAATCAAAGATGGGGATGATAAAAATTTTGAAATCAAGCTTAAAGAAGCCTTTGGCAGTCTCAGCATTACTTCAGACCCCGCCGACGCCCGCATTTTCATCGATGGTAAAGAGCTGGGTACAACTCCTTATGCCAACAACAACTACCCATCGGGAAATTATCAACTCCGGGTATCGAAGGAAATGCACCTCGATGTTACCGAAAATGTAACAGTAAAAGATAATGAAAAAACCGAGCGTTTTTTGGTGCTTCCAAAGAATTTTGGCACCCTGCAGGTCACTGCAACCGGAGCCAGCATCTACATTGATAATTTGCTGGTTGGGTCCGATTTCTACACCACTACACTGGCTCCCGGCCGGCACACCGTTAAAGCCAGTCGCGAGAACTACCGCGATGCTGAACGGGAAGTGTTCATCGCCAGCGGTCAGCGGGAAGTACTTACACTTTCACCTGTACCCATGATTGGTGCGGTAAGTATCAGTTCCCGTCCCTTTGAAACCACCGGAGCCGATATTTATATCAATGGAATAAAACGGATTGAAAAAACACCGGCAACCTTTCCTCTGGCAAGCGGTAACTACGAGATAGCTGTTGAAAAACAGGGATTCAGAAAAGCACAACAAAAAGTAGAGATTGCTGAAGGCCGTGAACAGGAGGTCATCTTTCAACTGCAGGCTTTCGACAATCAACTGGCAAAAAAAGTAAAAAAACACAAAGCCGCGAAGATAGTATATGGTACCTTAACCGCTGCAGCATTGGGTGGCGGCGCCTATTTCAGGTATTCCACCCTTCAGCTCAGCGAACAATACAAAACGGCAACCACCGATGCAACGGCCATTTACAACAAAATGGAACAGCACAATTTGTACACCACCGCGAGCTTTGCCATTGCTGCACCACTGGGCATATTAACCATTTTGAAGATGATACAGCAGCACAGTGCGCAGAAAAAGATAAAGCTTGCTGTGCTCCCGACATCCGATGGAATGAATTTTTATCTAACCTGTAACTTTTAAGACCAACCACCCGGTATGAAACATATCCTTCAGCTAACATCTTTTTTACTTCTTTTAGCCATGGTATTTTCCACCTGTGAGTTACCCGAGCAGGATAACCCATGGGATGAAAACACAAAACGGGACCCCGACAGCTGGGCTCCGGAAAAACTAACGGTGGAAGACATCAGCATCACGTCGAAGAAGATTAGCTGGAGTTACAGTGGTGATACACGTATCGAAGGATTTCAGATCGAACGAAAAGAAAATCAGGGTGATTGGGGGAATACAATAAAAATAAGCGATAATCAGGCATCAGAATGGGTGGATGAAAACATAGTACCCGACACAGCAATTACCTACACTTACCGGCTGGTTGCCATAGCAGGAGTCAACAAATCAACCGAAACCAGCACTTCGGTAAAAGTTACTTTTCCGGGTCTCACCAACCTGAGTGTTGGGGTAAGTAACGATACCATTGTTAGCCTGAACTGGGACTACGCTGCATCGGGCCACGAAGGATTTAAAATCGACAAACGCAAAGCCAACGAAGCCTGGCAAACAGGATACAGCACCCTGAGCAACGACCTGAAGACCTTTACCGATAACGAAAAAACCCTTCCCGAACATCCGTATTATTACCGGGTGTATGCCTATTATAAGAATTACAGTTCAGTCCCGATGACTGATTCCATAATTTTCCCGACGGTTACTACCACCACACCCTCACAAATCGAGACTACTACAGCCATCGGTGGAGGCACTGTCACCAGCGGAGCCAACATAACAGCTCGAGGCGTGGTATGGAGTACTTCGCAGAATCCAACAGTCAGCCTGACAACCAAAACCAATAATGGAGCAGGAACGGGTCTGTTCACCAGCTCGTTAACGGGACTGTTGCCATCAACTACCTATTATGTACGGGCCTATGCCACCAACCATTTCGGAACAGCCTATGGAAACCAGCTAAGTTTTACGACAGCCACACCAGCAACCCTGGCTACTTTAACGACAAGCTCCATCAGCAACCTGACAACCAATTCGGCAACCAGCGGAGGAAACATCACTTCTGATGGTGGCGCAACGGTAACCTCGCGGGGAGTTGTGTGGAGTACCCTGCAAAACCCAACAACCACTTTGAGCACTAAAACCATTGATGGATCGGGCACAGGAACTTTTAGCAGTTCACTCAGTAATTTAACACCAACAACCACCTATTACGTTCGCGCTTATGCTGTTAACAGCGCTGGAACTTCGTATGGCAATCAGATTAGTTTTACCACCTCTACACCAATAAGTTCTCCCGTTTTAAGCACTGTTTCGGTTAGTAATATTACCACTACCACCGCCAGTAGTGGAGGAAACATCACTTCCGATGGAGGGTCATCCATTACTTCCCGAGGAGTTGTATGGAGCACTTCTCAAAACCCAACGGTGAGCCTGTCGACCAAAACCAATAACGGAACAGGAACCGGTTCGTTTAGCAGTTCACTCACAGGACTCAGTCCATCAACAACCTATTACGTGCGTGCCTATGCAACCAGTTTATTTGGCACAGCCTACGGCAACCAGGTGAGCTTTACCACCAGCACACCCATCACGGTACCGGTTTTAACAACCCTTGCCGCCACCGACATAACGACCAGTTCGGCCAGCAGCGGAGGAACTATCAGCTCCGATGGAGGAGCTTCTATAACCTCCCGTGGTGTTGTCTGGAGCACATCTCAAAATCCAACAATCAGTTTGTCCACTAAAACAAGCAACGGATCAGGAACAGGTTCGTTTACAAGTTCACTTACAGCCTTAAGTGCATCTACAACTTATTATGTTAGAGCTTATGCCACCAATAGTATAGGCACTTCGTATGGCAACCAAATAAGTTTTACAACAAATGAGCAAGTTACAACAACAGTTGTTGAAGTGTTGAATCCAACTACGGGGATGACCTGGATGGACAGAAACTTAGGTGCAAGTCGGGTAGCAACAAGTAGTACCGATTCACAGGCCTACGGGGACTTGTACCAATGGGGACGTGATTCCGACGGCCACGAAAAGCGCACTTCCCAAACGACATCTTCATTAAGTAGTAGTGATACGCCCGGCCATGGTCAATTTATAACTGCAGGAAGCGGAAGTAATTACGACTGGCGAAGTCCCCAAAACAACAACCTCTGGCAGGGTGAAAATGGCACTAACAACCCTTGTCCGGAAGGGTTCCGAATACCAACAGCAGCTGAATGGAACGCCGAACTTGCAAGCTGGAGTAGCAAAAACTCGACTGGTGCTTTTGCTTCTCCGCTGAAATTGCCTGTGGCGGGCTTCCGCTACAACAGCGATGGTTCGTTGTACTATGTAGGCTCCCTCGGCTACTATTGGTCGGGGACTGTGGATGGGTCGTACGCTCAGGGCCTGGACTTCGACAGTGGCTTTGCCGTCATGGGCAGCGGCCTCCGCGCGTACGGATACTCCGTTCGATGCCTTAAGGATGGTGTTACAATTACACTTCCCACTCTATCAACAAGTTCTATCACTAGCATCACCACTTCTTCAGCCAGTAGCGGTGGAAACATAACTTCCGATGGCGGTGCTTCTGTAACCGCCCGTGGTGTTGTTTGGAGTACTTCCCAGAACCCAACTGTCAGCTTGAGTACTAAATCAAATAATGGAACAGGAACAGGTTCTTTTACAAGTTCAATTTCAGGATTAAGTGCATCGACAACTTATTTTATTAGAGCCTACGCAACAAATAGCATGGGGACAGCATATGGTAACCAGATTAGCTTTACCACCACAACTCCGATAAGCACTCCTGTTCTAACCACTGTTGTGGTAAGTAACATCACCACTTCTACCGCCAGTAGCGGAGGGACTATATCTTCTGATGGTGGAGCTACTGTAACCTCCCGTGGTGTTGTTTGGAGCACTTCACAAAACCCCACTGTTAGCCTAAGCACTAAAACAAGTAATGGTACAGGCACAGGTTCATTTACAAGTTCATTAACAGGATTAAATGCATCAACAACTTATTATGTAAGGGCCTATGCAACCAATAGTGCAGGAACTGCTTACGGGAACCAGTTAAGTTTTACAACAACAGCTTCGTCAACAGTAAGCACAGTGATTAGTCCCACAGGTAAAGTATGGATGGATAGAAATTTGGGCGCCAGCCGTGTTGCTATAAGCAGTTCAGATACGGAAGCTTATGGAGATTTATACCAATGGGGCCGTGGAACAGATGGACATGAGAAACGAAATTCTTCAACAACAAATTCATTAAGTTCAACAAACACGCCTGGCCATAATAAGTTTATTTTATCAAGCAGTGGAAATTTAGACTGGAGAAGCACACAAAACAATAATCTTTGGCAGGGATCGAGTGGCACTAACAATCCTTGTCCAACTGGATTTCGCTTACCTACAGCATCTGAATGGGAGGCAGAACGTTTGACATGGAATACTAAAAACACTTCTGGAGCATTTAATTCATCATTAAAAATAACCATTTCGGGTGGACGTAATTATATTAACGGATCACTTTTCAACGTTGATTCTTTTGGATACTATTGGTCAAGTTCGGCAAATGGTAGTACCTCCCAGAATTTAATTATCAATAGTAACAATGCAAGTGTAAATAGTGAATTTAGAGCTATGGGACTTTCAATTAGGTGTATTCAAAATTAAATAGATTAAAGTAGAAAGCAGATTTTTTATTGAAGTTTTTCAAAACCATATATATAGAAAATTACGATTAGTGAAATCCGGATAATACTTATGCGGGCTATCGCATCAGCCGCAATGGTTCACTCCAACCTGCGCGCACAAAGGGCGACTTATGGTCAGTTACTTTGAATGGTAGCTATGCTCAGCTCCTGAACATATTAAGTTGCGTTGCTAAAATTGCATGTATTCTCGTGCGTAAGTTCTCATTTAGGTACATTAAGGATCAGCAACTTAACTTGTAGAATGACCATGTAACTACAAACCATTGATTTACACAAATTCAACTGTATCTTTCGGGATTGAGCTATCTATCACTAAAGCTCCATGACTTTGACTTTGATCACAACAAAATTTTCAAAAAACCATAGCATTATTTCACATATTTTATTTATCTTTGAATCAATTTTTTATACCAATAAATTCATTTTACATCAATCTCAAAAGTACGAATTATGAAAAAAAACAATCTTTCCGTAGTAAGCCTGTTGTTGGCAGTTGGCTTCGTAGCATTTAGTGTGGTATCCTGTAAAACCAAAGCCATCACTCCTCAGGATATGGGCGAGGTGGAAATTAAATCCCATTGCACAGGCCCTGAATTTCAGAGCAATAGCAAAGCCTTCCGCTATTCTGCAGTTGGCGAAAGCATGGATCAGATGACTGCCAAGAAAAAAGCCATGAGTGAAGCGCGTGCTGGTCTGGCTGCTGCGATTAATACAACTATAAAAAGTGTAACCGATAACTATGTGAAGTCGGGAAATTATAATAATCAGGAGGAATTGTTAAATAAATACGAAGGGCTCACCCGCGAAGTGGTGGATCAAACCCTGGTTGGAACTATCGTGATTTGTGAGAAAAGCACTGTTACCAAAGCAGGCAATTACAAAACTTATGTGTGTATCGAACTGGGAAGCAACGACATCCTGACTTCTCTCAACAGCCGGTTGAGCAATGCTGAAATGCTGAAGGTGGACTACAATTACGAAAAATTCAAAAAGACTTTTGAAGAAGAAATGGGTAAAATTGGCCGATAAACCCTCACTTTATCTCCCCGGAGTTAGTCCGGGGAGTACTTTTCCACAATGACACAACTCCACTGCAGCACCACCATCTACCGGATTGTCGCTGGCATTCTTATTCTAATGCTTCCGGCCTGCGCTGCACGAAAACATTCCCGCGTCGCTTCCGACTTCGAACAGGCTGAAATGTATAGTCTGGCCATCGATAATTATGTCCACTCCCTTCAAAAGAAAAGCGCCAACAACGAAAAGGCGCAAATAGGACTGATGCGGGCAGCGAAACGCTACAGCGATGATCTGGCAACCAACATTAACGAAGCCTACACTTTTTTGAACGACGAAAAAGTGGTGGGTTTGTACCTGGAACTGCTTCAACTTCAAAATAAAGTTGCAGCCTTTCAGGTGGATATGCAAATCAGCCAGAAAACGAACGGTCAGTTTGAAGAAGCAAAAAGCCGTTACCTGCAAACGACCTATGCCCGTGCGCAACAACTCCTCGACAAAGAACAATTTGCTGAAGCTGAACGGTTGTTTGCCGAAATCCTGCGCATCGACAGGCAGTACGAACGCAGTCAGGAGCTCCACGAATTTGCGCAGCGTGAACCGCTCTACCGGAAAGCCCGGAAAAACTTAGAGTTGAAGCTCTATCGTTCGGCTTACTACGACTTTAGCCAATTGACAAGCATAGACAAAAATTACAAAGATGCGATGGCCCTGCAAAAAGAAGCACAGCAATGGGCAACCCTCACTATAGCCATTCAGCCCATCGTAAACGGTCGTCAACACCCCCATCTGGCGCACCAGCTCGAAAAAGCAGCAAAAGCAGAATTTGTAAAACAAGCGCATCCTCTTCTGAAAGTTGTGTCGCCCGACTACGCCCGTGAAATACTCGAAGAACAACGTTTTGCCCTGGCCAACAACCTCCCTTTCGATGCCAGTATGGTGATGCCGGTAAGGATTTTCCTGTCAGCACGGATAGCTGTTGCAAGCTATAGCACCTCACCCGTTCAGCGTACGGAGAAAAAAGCCTATTTACGTTTTACTGACCAAAACAGGCAGGAAAGTTTTAAGAAAGTCACCTATTACGAATACTCCCAATCGGCTTCGGCCTCTATACAGCTGGAGTATGAATACATTCGGGTTGAAAATGCAATTGTAATTGCTAACGACAATATCCAGCGACAGTACAGCGATCAGGTGAATTACGCCATCACCAATTATGACAGCAGAGACCTGCTTCCGGGCGAATGGGGAACCGGAAGACGGGATACTATGTACACCGATATCACCCGTGTCAATGCCATGAGACGCCAGTTTAGCGCCCGATCGGAGCTACTGGACAAAGCGACCTTTGAACAGCAGTTTGCCACAAGTGCTGCTGCTGCAATCTATCAAACGATACGACAGTATGATCCCGAGAAATAAAACAAAACTGATCGTAGTCATCCTGCTGACCTTTTTTCTACTGGCACCAACCGATGCAACGGCCCTATTCAGAAGAAAGGCAGCTCCTTCATGGGTCAGCACTCAGCTTTCCGATCCCGATTATTTTATTGGTATCGGATCGGCACCCATCCTGAAAAAGCAACACACCCATATCGAACGGGCCCGACGGGATGCCCTGAACGAACTGGCCTCCGAAATATCAGTGCAGATTTTTTCCTCCAACGTGTTGATTACCCTTGTGAAAAACGATAAAATTACCGATGAATACAACTCCCTCATTCGTTCGAGGGTGACCACTGAACTGGATGGATACGAGCTGTACGACAGCTATGCCGATAAAAAAACCTACTGGGTATATTACCGTTTGTCCAAAAAGCAATATTACGAACAGCAACTCAAAAAGCGACAAGCGGCTATACAGCAGGCACTTTCGTTTTACTCCACCGCCCGTGAAGCCGAGCAACGCGGCGATACGAAGTCAGCCATTGTCAATTTTGCCAAAACCCTCGATGCAGTCAAACTTCACCTAAATGAAAACCTGATGGTGACGATTAATGACAAAGAAGAAAATCTGGTGGCACAGGTATTTACAGCGCTCCATCGCGCCTTTTCAGGATTAAAGATCGAAGCCACAGCACTCCGTTTAAACGCTGTCCTTTCCGAAGAAATCAGTCCAGAGGAACTTGCTTTTTTCCTGAAAGATGAAGCAGGAAATCCGGTAAGTGGTTTTCCGCTACAGGGCTATTACTCCGAACGGGCCATCCCGCAACCAACGGTTAGTACCGACAATCGGGGCAGGGCTCAATTCAACCTTGGTAAAATCCGTTCGCAGCGACAGCAGGAAGAACTGCGCATTTCGGCCGATATCAACGCCATCCTCCTTGAATCGTCGACCGATTTTGTGGTTCGGCGCACCCTTCTTGACATGCCCGCTCCCACCCTTACCCTGCCAGTCTACATCCGCAAACCCTCCTTTCGGTTTGTTATCGACGAAAAGCACAACAACGAAAATCTAGCCGATGGAGTGTTGTCAAAAACGTTTAGCAGTGTAAGTCAGCGCCTGGGCTACCCTGTAGAAGCCAACGAAGCGGCCGACTACATTTGTTACATAGAAACCAACACCCGGCAGTTGAGTTACAACAACGGCATTTACACCTTTGAGTTACAAGGCGATATTGTACTCACCGACAAGCACGACATTATACGGTACACGACCCAACTCACCCCCACGCGGGGCGTGCAGCTCTCGCCGGAAAAGGCCGGGATGGAAGCGTATAAAGTGTTGCAACAGCAGGTTGGAACCAGGTATTTTAGGGAAATGGAGGAAGCGATAGTGCGATAAAATGATATTAAAGTTCGCCCTTAATCTTTGATGCAGCGGACAGATCGACCTCCTGCACGATATTCACTATTGATGAGGGTATTAATACTGGTAAAATGAATTACTTTTGTGTTTGCTCCATTAACAGTACTC
>JAVFAG010000082.1:7900-12188 GCA_034002585.1 Paludibacter sp. | reverse complement strand
TCTGATGTGTGGATGTATTTATCGTCGAATGGAAGTCTGTCGGCCGGCCGTCGCAATCCCGACAATGCCCTATTTCCCTATTATACCGATGATAAAATCACTGATTCGGCAGAGATTACAGGAAGCAAAACGATCCTACGAATTCCTCAGAATAAGGGATTTAAAGTATGGGAGCCCTTTTCCGACCGCAACGAGGGTTTGTATTCGATCGAACGTTCCATTGCAAAATGTACAAGCGGAAATAAACTACTGTTTAAAGAAATCAATCACGACCTGGGACTTACCTTCAGTTACCTGTGGACGAATTCCGATCGTTTTGGAATAATTCGCAAAAGTTGGCTCACCAATCATTCCGACAAGAACATCGCTTTTGAAATGCTGGATGGTATTCAGAACATACTTCCGGCAGGCATCGACCGTGCTACTCAGAATGAATATTCAACCCTGGTGGATGGATACAAAAAAACGGAACGTATCACCGATTCCACGTTGGCACTGTACCGGATGGAAGCTATTTTAGTGGACAGGGCCGAACCAAGTGAGAGTCTGCGCGTAAACACCGTTTGGAGCACTGCAACTGAAGCCAATGGATTTCTGATGAGTTCCGCTCAGCTTCGTAACTTCCGCCTGGGAATGGAGATTATGCCCGAGAACGAGTCGAAGGGTGTTCGGGGAGCATACTTCATCTATAGCACCGGAACAATTTTACCCGGTGAAGTACTTCAACAGTACGTCGTGGCCGATTTGAATCAGGATGCTGACGCTGTAGCTTCGCGACTCCATTTTTTACATACCGAAAAAGAAATTTCGCTTCAGCTGGAAGAAAGTATTGCAGCAGGAACCGCAACGCTCAAGGCCCTGGTAGCCGGTGCCGATGGTATTCAACATACTGCCGATGAAAATGTCACTGCTCGTCATTTTTCAAATGTGCTTTTCAACCTTATGCGCGGTGGTATTTATAACGATGAATACCGTATTGATGGAAAAAGCTTCAGCCAGCATATTGCTCATTTCAACAAGCAAATTGCTTTCCGGCACCAACAGTTTTTAGCACAATTAAAAGGTAGCTACCAACACCAGGATTTACAGCTGCTTGTACAGGAACAAAACGATGCACAGCTTTTCCGGCTGTTTCAGGAATACCTGCCGCTCACCTTCAGTCGCCGCCACGGTGACCCCAGCCGCCCCTGGAACAATTTCAACATACGTGTGAAAGACTCCAACGGCAATAAGCTTATCTCGTGGCAAGGCAACTGGCGCGATATTTTCCAGAACTGGGAAGCTCTGTCGTTGTCGTATCCGCTATATATCAATGGAATTATTGCCAAATTTCTGAATGCCAGCACGGTAGATGGCTACAATCCCTATCGCATTACAAGCGAGGGAATCGACTGGGAAGAAATTGAACCCGATAATCCCTGGTCGAATATAGGATACTGGGGCGATCATCAGATCATCTACCTGTTGAAATTGCTCGAACTTTCAGCGGGTCATGCTCCTGCCTCGTTCTACGAGATGTTGGCCAATCATCGCTTTGCTTACGCCAACGTGCCCTATCGTATCAAAAGCTATGCGCAAATTGTGAACAATCCGAAGGATACCATTTTGTTTGACAGCCAGTTGCATCATCAGATACACAAGTTGGAAAAGGAACTGGGAGCCGATGCGCGACTAGTGCAAACGCCCTCGGGAGAAGTTAAACTGGTTAGCTTTACAGAAAAAATATTAGTGACCTTGTTGGCTAAACTCACCAATCTTATTCCAGATGCCGGTATCTGGATGAATACCCTGCGCCCAGAATGGAACGATGCAAATAATGCGCTGGTAGGTACCGGCGCGTCGATGGTTACCCTGTATTACCTACGCAGGTTTGTTGATTTTATGGAACGGATATATCTCCATACTACGGTCGAAAAGCTGACAATCGGATCTGATCTTAACATCCTGCTTCAACAGATTCAGCAAATACTGATTGATTTTACTAACGAGGCTGAAGAAGGTTTTGATACCATCGCCCGACGGAGCTTTGCTGACAAAATGGGTATGGCTGCTGAAAACTACCGGAATACGGCCTATCAATCCACATCGGTTAAAGAAGTCACTATTCCTAAAAGTGAACTTCAGTTGTTTTTCAAACTGGCCCTGAAGCATATCGATCATACCATTGCGATAAACAAGCGTAACGATCATCTTTACCACGCTTACAACCTGGTTCGTTACACCGACACCGGCATCGAAATCCGTTACCTGAGTGAAATGCTCGAAGGGCAGGTTGCTGTGCTGAGTTCCGGAAAACTGAACCCTTCCGAAACGGTTCAATTGCTCGATGCCTTACGCAACAGTGCGCTTTACCGTGCCGATCAGCAGAGTTATATGCTTTATCCCAATAAAAATCTGGCTCTTTTCATGGATAAAAATATACTTCCGAAAGAAGAGGTGAATGCGATTCCACTGTTGGAGTCCTTGCTTCAGAAAGGCGATAAACGCATCATTAGTAAGGATGTGAACGGCAACTATCATTTCAATGCCGGGTTCAACAATGCCGGATTTTTGCAAAAAGCACTCGAACAGCTTTCAGCATCGGGAGAATACACTATCCAACAGGATGTGAAAAACCGCATTCTGAATTTGTATGAAAAAGTCTTTGATCATCAGTCGTTTACAGGTCGTTCGGGTACGTTCTACAAATACGAAGGTCTGGGAAGCATTTACTGGCACATGGTTTCGAAGCTTTTGTTGGCTATTGCCGAAAATATCGAAAAAGCAAAACATACAGGCGAACGTGAGGACATTCTCACCTGTCTGCGCCAGCATTACTACGAAGTAAAGAAAGGAATCGGAGCTCATAAACAACCGCAGGAATATGGTTCGTTCCCCTTCGACCCCTACTCGCATACGCCGGTGATGGCAGGCGTTCAGCAACCGGGAATGACCGGACAGGTGAAGGAAGACATCATCAGTCGGTTTATGGAACTGGGTATTGAAGTCGAAAATGGACGGATCATCATTGAGCCGGGTTTGTTGCGAAACGAAGAATTTGTTCAGCAAGATGGAGGTGTAGCCGAACTGTCATTCAGCTATTGTGCTGTTCCCTTTATCTATCGGAAAGATGGAAAAACCGGCACTGAAGTCGTCTTTAGCAATGGTTCCACCGAAGAAAATGAAAGCTATTACCTTTCGCCGGTGGTTAGCAAGCTGGTGTTTGGCCGTAGCAAAGAGATCGCATCCATAATTGTTCATTTTTAAATTCCGTTGAAAATGAAAATATTTTTAAAAACTATTGCCCTGGCACTCCTTGTTGCACTATCGTCCTGCGGAACTAAAACAACTCAGGAACCCGTGATCCAACAGTCGAAACGAGACTTACTGGCCGGTACCTACAAAGCGGTTTGTTACTCGGGCTTTCGCGCCGGGCAGCATCCCGACCGTGGCGAAGGAGCTGTGAATCCGTCGCAGGAAGAGATTCTTGAAGATTTGAAGATCCTTACTGAAACAGAAGGATTTGAATTGATACGTCTGTACGATAGCGGCGAAAATTCGGCAACGGTGCTCGAATTAATCAAGGAACACAAGATGAACCTGAAGGTAATGTTGGGAATCTGGCTGAATGCCGAACTCAGCAATCACGAAACCTGTGCCTGGCTTACCGAGCCCATTCCGGAGGAAACCCTGGCGGCTAATAAATTGATTAACAAAGCTGAAATTGAAAGGGGTATCGCGCTTGCAAATCAATACCGCAGGATTATTGTTGCCGTGAATGTGGGCAACGAAACCCTGGTGGACTGGAATGATCACCGGGTGGATATGGATACCCTGATTTCGTATGTTAAACATGTTAAGAAGAACATCAAACAAGAGGTAACTGTAGCCGAAAACTACGAATGGTGGGCAGCTCAGGGCAGGAGACTCGCTGCTGAACTCGATTTCATTGCCATCCATATCTATCCTGTATGGGAGGAACGCGATATTGATGAAGGCATTCAGTATTCGATTGAAAACGTGCAAAAGGTGCGCGATTCGCTTCCTGAAAGCCGCATTGTGATAAGCGAAGCCGGCTGGGCAACTACCGCATCGGAGTTTGGCGAACGTGCCAGTGAAGTAAAACAAAAACGCTATTACGACTGGTTGATGGAATGGTCGAAGCAAATGAATATCACCACTTTCTTCTTTGAAGCCTTCGACGAGCCCTGGAAGGGCGATCCTGGTAATCCGTCGGGGGCCGAAAAACACTGGGGCTTGTATTTCGAAAATCGAACACCAAAATTAGTCTTGCAAAAAGAATAGTCTG
>JAVFAG010000082.1:0-7800 GCA_034002585.1 Paludibacter sp. | reverse complement strand
TTGAAAAACCTGGCAGCAAATACAAAAGATTTTCTGAAGGGAATAAAACAAACATTCAGCTCCAAGCCCTTTTTAAAACTGTGTGGAGCTACCTTCCTCATCTTTAACGGATTTCAAACCATCGCCCAGTTTGCTTTCTTTATTATCATTTTTTACCTTTACAATGGGGATACGGTAGCTGCCGGTCACTGGCCTGCCTGGTTTGGAACTGTAAGTGCTATGGCGACTGCTTTTCTGGTAATTCCGGTTATCACTGTACTATCGCAAAAAATTGGTAAAAAAAATGCCTTTATCGTGGCAACCCTGATTTCTATGGTGGGATATGCTCTGAAATGGTGGGGTTTCAATCCGGAAAATCCCTACATGATGTTTATTCCTATTCCGTTGATGTCGTTTGGCATCGGGGGCTTATTTACCCTTATGATGTCGATGACCGCCGATGTATGCGACCTTGATGAGCTGGAAAACGGAACCCGTCGCGAAGCTACTTTTGGAGCTGTTTACTGGTGGATGGTGAAATTAGGTACCGCTGTAGCGCTCCTCACGAGTGGTGCTGTGCTCAACCTGATAGGCTTCGATCAGAATGCGACTGCCCAGACTTCCGAAGTGCTTACCCGCCTTCGACTGGCAGATATCATCATTCCGGTTACTACCGGACTCATTGCTATCCTGGTTATCTGGAAATACGATGTAACAGAAGCCAAAGCCAATGAGATTCGCGCATTATTAACCGCCCGAAGAGAAAAATCCAGTCAGTAAGCACACGAAAATCAACGATTTTACATGTTGAAATGGCTGTCGAAATATGTTATACAACACATAAATATGCAATCCGCTGATATTCAATAGACTTATCGATTCATCTGTAGAAATTTTGAGAGTTGACAAGACCCTGTTTGCGTATTTTTGTGTGGTAAAAAAGTAGACATGTTCAATATATTCCTGCTATTTTTGCAAGAGCTGAAACCTACAAAAATACAATTCAAAAAAATCAAATTCAAATACAATGAACAACTTGAGAAGATTACTAACGGCACTAATCACTACGCTGCTTACCTCAGCTCTGTTTGCACAGACGCTGAATATAGTTGGTGAGGTAACAGCAGCCGACGATGGGCTCCCGATGATGGGAGTGAATGTTTTTGTTTCAGGAGTCCCCGGGCAGGGAACCATTACCGACATTGACGGGAAATACAGTATTTCTGTACCTGTGGGCAAAAGTATTGTGTTCCGCTACATTGGTTACAAGGAAAAGGTAATCGCTGTGAATCAGTCGGGAACCGTGAATGTGGTACTCGAACCCGATGCCAAACTGCTCGATGAAGTGGTAGCCATTGGTTATGGTACCATGAAAAAGAGCGACCTTACCGGATCGGTGAGTTCGATTAAAGCAGATGCTTTGCAAAAAACACCGGCAGCTGGTATCGACCAGGCCTTGCAGGGACGTGCAGCGGGTGTAACGGTAAATGCCAATTCGGGTCAACCCGGAGCGCAGGCCGAAATTCGTATCCGTGGTATCGGTACAGTAAACAACAGTGCCCCGATTTTCGTAGTCGATGGTACTATTGTCGACAATATTTCGTTTTTAAGTACCAACGATATTGAATCAACCGAAATTTTGAAAGATGCTTCGGCAACTGCAATTTACGGTTCGCGGGGTGCCAACGGCGTTATCCTGGTAACAACTAAAAAAGGAAAAGAAGGTCAAAGTAATATTTCCTTAAATGCTTATTTTGGAGTACAAAACCGCTGGCGTAGTCTGGAGTTAATGCAATCGGAAGAGTTTGCCAAAACCCTGATTTCACTCAACAATGTAGCTTCGGAACGTACGTATTTCCGCAACAATGGCTTCAACAAATGGCTCACTGCCTATCGCCTGGGCCGTTCGCCCTATTATCCGGTAGTAAAAACCGATACCAATCCCAATGGACTGGATTATGCGAGTATTGAAACCGACTGGCAGAATGAAGTTTTCGTACCGAACGCACCGATTCAGAACTATCACCTCTCAATCGACGGAGGTACCGATAAAGGCAACTACGTAATCAGTGCCAGCTACTTCAATCAGGACGGAACGATTATAGGGTCGAACTTCGAACGTCTTACCCTGCGTATCAACAGCTCACACAAAGTGCGCAGCTGGCTGAAAATCGGTGAGAACCTTTCGTTTATGTCGTCGACCGGCCGCAATGCGATGAACAACAACTCCAGTCCGGGTGCTTCGGTACTTTCGGCAGCGTTGGCGATGGCTCCCTGGGATCCTACCCATTTCCCTGCAGGATCGGTGAATATCGATGGTAAAGACCTAAGCGGACAAATCGCAGCTTCTTCCAACTTCCGGAATGTTACCAATCCGTTTTCGATGGTTGAAAACAGCGAACCGTCGAACAACGTAGAACGTTGGGTAGGCGATATCTATGCCGAAATTACTCCGGTGAAAAACCTGGTGCTTCGCTCGTCGGTGAGCATGGACTTATCGAACAACCGCGATAAACTCTTTAAACAAGCCTACGAATATTCTTCGTACGATAAATCGGATAAGAACTTCATCGCCAACAGCATGGCGCGCTACAGTACCCTGATTTTTGAGAACATCCTCACCTGGCAAAAAGAGTTCGACCGTCACAGCCTGTCTGTTATGGGCGGACAGACCACCCAGGAGTTCAACTTCAGTACGATAGGCGGTTCGGGAGCTTCAATTTTGAATCCGACACCCAACAACTGGTTCATCTCACAGGCAACCGAAGATAAAAGCTTTGCCAACGACGGCGCCTCCCGTATGCGCATGTTCTCCTTACTGAGTCGTGTTCACTACTCTTTCGATAGCAAATACATGGTTACACTAAACTTCCGTGCCGATGCTTCGAGTAAGTTTCCCGAAAATGTATGGGGTTATTTCCCATCCACAGCGCTGGCATGGCGTATCAGTGAAGAAAGCTGGATGAAAGGCATTCCCAAACTTGATTTTATGAAAGTGCGCGCCGGCTGGGGACAAATTGGCAACGATAAAATTGCCGCCGATAACTTTATCCTGAAAATGTTTAATTCGGGGCCAACCTTTGTGGATTATGTATTGGGGGCTAACCAGCAACTAGCCAGTGGTGCCGCAGTACTCACCTATGTAAATCAGGGTGGAAAGTGGGAAACCACTGAGCAGGTAAATGCCGGTATTGATTTCGGATTTTTCAATGGAATGCTGGCAGGTAATGTCGATTTCTTTATTCGCGACACCAAGGAAATGCTCCTTTCGGTAAAAGCTCCCGCCCATGTGGGTAACCGCTTCGACCCAGTAGCCAATGTAGGTATGGTGCGCAACCAGGGCGTTGAACTTCAACTCGATCATCAGAATAAAATCGGAAAGCTGAACTACTCTGTAAGTGGTAATGTGTCGTTTATCAGCAACGAACTTACTTCACTTAATGGTGGTGACCGCGTATATGGCGACAAGAGCATCAGCGACGAAGGCTATCCGCTGTTTACCCTCTGGGGATATCAGTACGATGGTATTTATCAATCGGATGCCGATGCTTTGCAACACCTTACTGCCTATACAGCCGAAACCATCCCTTATCATGCAGGTGATGCCAAATTCGCTGATTTGAACAAGGATGGAAAGATTGACGACAGCGACCGCACCGATTTGGGAAATCCATTCCCGTGGCTGACTTATGGTATTAACCTGGGAGCCGACTACCAGGGCTTCGACCTGCAATTGTTTTTCCAGGGAGTACATGGCAACGAACTGTACAATGCAGTACGCCACCGCACCGAGGGCAAAGGTGTGGAAGCAACATTGGGAACTCAGATGCGTAATGTGTGGTCAACGGCCAACACTTCAGGTAATATACCCAATCCTTACGGAAGCTCCATGAATTTTGAAACCTCGAGTCGATTTGTAGAAAGCGGTTCCTACTTCCGGTTGAAAAACCTGCAATTAGGGTATACCCTTCCTTCCAGCGTTCTTAACGGAACCTTCATCAAGCGTTGCCGTTTCTACCTCTCGGGCAATAACCTGCTGACGCTTACCGGATACACCGGTTACGACCCTGAAGTGGGCGGAGGAGTCGATTATGGTAATTATCCACAGGCCCGCACGGTGCTTTTCGGAGTTAATCTTGATTTTTAAGAACACATAAACACTAAAGATATGAAACGAGCATTTCAATTCACAATACTGGCAGGCTTCCTGATGTCGCTTACCGCCTGCGAAGACTGGCTATTGGAGCCATCGCCCGGACTAACCCGCCTCGAAGATTTCTACTCGGTAGGTAAAACGGCGATTCAAAACACCAATGCGGCCTATGTTCCCCTGATGTGGGAATTCCAATCGACCTATTTCCCCGAATGGTTTATCGGCGATGTGGTTTCGGATGATGCCCTCAAGGGTGGACAATCGATTGGCGATATGGCCGATGTGTACGATATGGAGAACTTTAAAACCAATTCGAACAATGGTTTTCTACTCGATTTTTACCGTGCACAATGGCAGGGCATCGCACGTTGTAATCTTCCTCTGCAGGAAATTGCTAAAATGACTCCCGATTCGGTGATGACCGAAAGAGTTCAACAACGTTTGCTGGGCGAACTCCATTTCCTGCGTGCCCTGTATTATTTCCGGTTAGTGCGCGTTTTTGGCGGTGTACCTAAAGTAACCGAACCGATTGTTTCGTCGGCCAACTGGCAACAGACCAGAGCCTCTGTTCAGGATATCTACAGTCTGATTATCAGCGACCTGGAAGCTGCCAATCGAGGTCTCTGGAAAAAAAGCGAATATTCGGCCGACGATTTGGGTCGTGCAACCAAAGGAGCTGCTCAGGCCATGTTGCTGAAAGCCCATCTGTACACTAAAAACTATACTGAAGCCAAACGCTGGGGCGATTCGATTATGACGTCAAACGAATATCAGCTTGTTAGCAATTATGCCGATAACTTTACCCTGGCTGGTGAAAACGGCCCTGAGTCGGTATTCGAAATTCAGTTTATGGAAGATCCAACCAGCGACTACGGCGAAGGGTATGGCTTTACCCGTGGTACATTTACAGTTATTCTTACCCGTTCACGTTCCTCGAAACTGGGCGGTGGCTGGGGTTTCAACAAGCCTACGAAGAATCTTTACAACAGTTATGAAGCAGGTGATCCACGCCGCGATGCTACAATTTTTAATCCTTCCGACGCCGATATTGAAACTCCCGAACAGGAGATCTACCTCGGAAGCAGGTACCTGAACCGGAAGTATGCCATGATGAACGACGACAAGAGTTACTACACGCTTAGCCATCCAACCCGTGGTCCGATTAATACAAAAGTGATTCGCTATGCCGATGTGCTGTTGATGTATGCCGAAGCCGCCTGCGAACTGAACCAGCTTACTGCTGCAAAAAATGCACTCGAACAGGTACGATCAAGGGCCAGAGGAACAGCAGCTATCCTACCGGCATTCCCGTATGGTACCTATGCCGACAACCAGGCCGATCTTCGCAGGGCTATTCGTCACGAGCGCCGGGTGGAACTGGCCATGGAAGGACATCGCTGGTTCGACCTTACCCGCTGGGGTATTGCCAAGGAAACCATGGATGCATATAAGTCGGGCGAATCGGCAGAAGCACAGCAGCACATGGCGGCCTTTATCAAAGGAACTCATGAGTTGTTCCCCATCCCAAGTAAAGAAATTGATTTAAATCCTATGCAACAAAATCCATAATATTATAAACATCAAATAAGTAAAAATCATGAGAAAAATTTTGTTTTTAGCCGCTGCAGTGCTGGTATTGTTCAGCTCCTGCGAAGAAGAAGTAACCGGTGTATCACTGGATGAAGCGAATCTGACCCTTGAAGTGGGCGACTCGGCACAACTGGCCGCCAGCATCTTACCTGCAAAAGCCGAAGGTACCATCACCTGGGCATCCTCTAATTCAGCCGTCGCATCCGTTGTGGAAGGAAAAGTAAAAGCACTTGCCATTGGAACTGCCAATATCACCGCATCAGTAGCCGGGTTCAATGCAACCTGCGTGGTTACTGTAAACAAAGCATCGGTGAATTTTGCTATTTCACTTACCGGAACTGAATACTATCCTATCATTCTGGATGGTGTTACTGCCGGAAAATTAGGTACTAAAATTAAAGCTGACTTCCGCCCCGATGAAATCACCAAGTTCCTGTATATCTGGGATGGCACATTCACACCGGGTAATCCAACAGGACCCAATGTATTTGGAGAAGTTGAACCATGGACCAGCTTAGTAGTTGGAACCAACGGTTGGTCGGGTGCCGGCTTTAATTGTAAAGACGGTGCTGCGTTGGACAAACTGGCTCCTCTGACAGCCAATACCGATAAATACTACCTTCACATTGGTATTAAGAGCCGCAGCAATGCCACTTTTGTATTCGGTCTTGACGGACAGTCGAATGTAAAGTTTGCAGTAGGCCCTACACCGTTCAACGACAACGGAACCATCATTCAGCCCTTGGCCGATTTCCCACGAGATGGTGAATGGCAAAAAATTGAAATTCCATTGAGCACGCTGAAAACCAACGGATTGCTGTATGCTGCCGGTATGGGTGAAAAAAATGTACTATGGTTCCTGGCTGGCGGTGTTGCCGGAACAACTCTCGACCTCGATGCTGTATTTTTGTATAAAAAACAGTAATTCGCTGAACAGTATAAAAAGCAGCCGGGTTATAGTTCCGGCTGCTTTTGTTGCCTTTTATTAATATTTTAAATGACTTTCAGCTATGCCAACTCTCAGATTTCTATGGATAGTACCGGTACTATTATTTCTTTCTGCCTGTGAAAAAGACGACCCGGACCCTAAGGTTCAAAAAGTAATTTTAAGCGATGCAGTGGTAAGTCTCGCTGAGGGTGATTCGCTGACGCTGGAAGTAAGTTTTGAACCCATTGGAGCCAGCGAAACGATTACATGGACCTCGTCGAACGAGAAAGTAGCAACGGTATCTTCCACCGGAAAGATCAAGGCCATTTCGCGTGGATTTACGCTGATAAAGGCACAGGCCGATAGTGTATCGGCCACCAGCGAGGTGACGGTAACCCGCACCGACCTGCCCTATCAACTGGTATGGTCGGAAGAGTTTAACGGCCCCACCCTCGACGCTTCTGTATGGAATATTGAAACCGGCGGACATGGCTGGGGAAATCAGGAAAAGCAATTTTACACGGGCCGACCTGAAAATATCCGTATTGAAGATGGACAATTAGTAATTGAAGCCCGCAAGGAAATCTACCAATCGAACAGCTACACTTCGGCACGCATCAATACGATGAATAAAAAATCGTTTAAATACGGTAAAATAGAAGCGCGTATCAGTTTGCCCGGAGGCAAAGGAACCTGGCCGGCCTTCTGGATGCTGGGAGCCAATTTCCCAACAGCTCGCTGGCCCTTGTGTGGAGAAATCGACATTATGGAACATGCCGGTTCGCAAGCCACAACCATTGTACATGCCGTTCATACCTCGGAGAAAAACGGTTCGCGCGGTAACAACTGGTCGTTTAAAAAGACTGCAGGAAACGTAGAAAACGTATTCCGCACCTATGCCATTGAATGGGAAGAACGCGCCAACGAGGGCGACGACAACATCAGCTTCTTTATCGACGGTGTAAAAAGCACCACTCTTTGGGAACCTCACGTGAACGCCACCGTTCAGCAATGGCCCTTCAAGCAGGAGTTTTTCATCATTTTGAATATTGCCTTAGGAGGAACCATGGGCGGTACTATCGACGATACGATCTTTAATACTCCGGTGTTGATGAAAGTGGATTATATACGGGTGTACCAACGAAAGTAA
>JAVFAG010000081.1:6049-12429 GCA_034002585.1 Paludibacter sp. | reverse complement strand
GAACCGGAGCACTTATCCTGCATCTTCTCAAACAAGACAAATCGGTTGCCGAAATCACTAACGCTCTTTGTGAAAACTATGATGCCGACCGTATTTTGGTGGAACGCGATCTGGAAGAATTCACTTCATTACTGAAAGAATACAGTTTACTTGATTAAACTGCACCTTATGAAACAGAAATTAGTAATTGCCGTTACGGCACTGAATGCCATCGATAGCCCGGGTCCCGGGGTTGCAGTGATTCGAGCCATCCGGAAATGTGCCGATTTTGAAGCCCGAATTATCGGTCTTTCGTATGAAGCCCTCGAACCCGGCTTGTATATGCACGACCTGGTGGATAAAACCTACCAAATCCCCTACCCTTCGGGAGGAACCGATAGCCTGATGGCCCGACTGGAATACATTCACGAAGAAGAAAAGCTGGATTTGATAATCCCTAATTTCGACGCAGAATTGTTCAACTTCATTAAACTGAGGGATAAATTATCAGGTATGGGTATTCATACTTTTCTTCCCGAATTAGTGCAATTTGAGGCCAGGGATAAAATGAAACTGTACGACTTTGGAAAGCAACATGGATTTATGGTGCCCAAAGACCGCATTTTACACGAATTCAGAGAACTCCAAAAAATAGAAGAAGAACTGGAATATCCCGTGGTTGTAAAAGGAAAATTTTACGATGCCATTATCGCCAACAGCTACGATCAGGTTGAAAAAGCTTTTCTGAAGATACTTGCAAAATGGGGCCTTCCTATCATTCTTCAGGAATTTGTAAAAGGCACCGAGATTAATATTGCCGTTTTAGGTGATGGAAAAGGAAAGGCCATTAGCATCATACCGATGCGCAAACTATACATTACTGATAAAGGGAAAGCCTGGGCAGGAATAACGCTCGATGATGAACGACTAATTACACTGGCACAAAAATTTATCAACTCCACCCAATGGAGAGGGGGTTGCGAACTTGAAGTTATGCTTACAGACGATGGAAAACCGTATATAATGGAAGTGAATCCCCGTTTTCCTGCCTGGATTTACCTTACCGCTGCTGCCGGACAGAATCAACCCGCAAGCCTGGTTAAAATGGCAATGGGTGAACACCTTGAACCTTTTACAAACTATGAGGTCGGAAAAATCTTTATACGCTATGCATGGGATTTAATTACCGATATCAGCGAATTTCAAAGAATTTCCGGAAACGGAGAATTGTAAAATTTAAATAACATGGAAAAGAAACGATACGAACGCCCCACCCTGCGTAAAATGAATACAGGGTTGATGAATAAATTCGGAACAAAAACTGAAAACCAACCGGTAACTCACATCGAAAGTGTTTCAGTGAAAGGACTGATACAGCAATACGGTTCGCCATTGTTTGTATTATCCGAACGACAAATCCGTCGCACCTTCCGCAATGCGAATCGTATTTTCACCACCCGCTATCCAAAAGTACAATTTGCCTGGTCGTACAAAACCAATTACCTCGATGCTGTGTGCCGCATTTACCATCAGGAAGGATCGTGGGCCGAAGTTGTGTCGGGATTTGAATATGATAAAGCGCTGAAAAACGGAGTACCAGGTCATCAAATCATTTTCAATGGTCCGGATAAAACCGACGAACAATTGTTAATGGCTGCCCGCAATAATTCGCTGATACATATCGACCATTACGATGAACTGTATACCCTGATTCGGTTGAGTGAAGAACATCAGCTAAAACCTAAGGTAGCTATCCGCATAAACATGGATACCGGCATCTATCCCAAATGGGATCGTTTTGGATTTAACTTTGAAAACGGACAAGCCTGGAATGCACTTACCCGTATTTTAAATTCAAATCACCTGGAACTTGTTGGTTTACATTGTCATATCGGAACTTTTATGCTTTCGCCATCGGCTTATGCTACCGCTGCCCGCAACCTGTGCGAACTTGCCTGGAGTGTGAAGGAACGTTTTGGTAAAATGGTGAACTATATCGATCTGGGAGGAGGTTTCCCGTCGACCAATACACTTAAGGGAGCTTATTTACCCGGAACCGACACTGTACCTTCTCTTGATCAGTTTGCCGATGCAATTACTGATGTGATTCTGAGCTACGGATTCCGTCCCGATGAACTGCCTACACTTATTCTGGAATCGGGTCGGGCCCTGGTGGACGATGCAGGTTTCCTGCTGGGGACAGTACTGGCTACCAAACGACTGTCGGATGGCAGAAGAGCAACGGTTCTTGATTTTGGCATTAACTCCTTGTTTACCTCATTTTGGTACGACCACAAAGTGAGTCCGGCGCAACAGGCGGGTCAGCAAACCGAAGAAACAGTCCTTTACGGTCCCCTTTGCATGAATATCGATGTGGTGCGTGAAAGTATTGTAATGCCGCTGTTGGAAAAAGGAAATCAGGTTGTGGTACACCAGGTTGGGGCTTATAATATGACCCAGTGGATGCAGTTTATTACCCTGCGACCTGCTATCGTGATGATTGCCGAAGACAATTCAACCCATGTGATTCGTAAACCTGAAACCATGGAGTATATTGACTCGCTCGAACATGTTCCTGAACACCTGTCCTGAATAGCCTATGAACCACAATGAATGGAAAGATAAAGCCGAAACCATTTCGGAAGCCCTCCTGAACAGTTACTCAATCTTATTTTTTCTGAATAACCGTTGGATGGCTTTCGCAGTGATGGCAGCCAGCTTTTTAAACTTCTATGCCGGCTTAAGTGGTCTAATTGCTGCACTTATAGCAACTGTGACAGCTTCTGTAGCAGGCTTCGACCGCATCCAGCTACGCAGCGGAGTGTATAGTTTCAATGCGCTGATTACCGGTATCGGACTGGGTACATTTTTCGATCCTGGAAGTGTTTTCTTTGTATTGCTGGTATTAACAGCCTTACTTACCCTGATCATTTCAGTTGCTATGGGAGGATGGTTGTTTCGTCATGGCCTGCCTTTCCTGAGTTTACCATTCGTTTTTACATTTTGGGTGATTATTCTTCCATCATCGGAATTAGGTAACCTTGGCCTTACACAACGTAATATATTCTGGATAAATGAGTTATACTCCATTGGAGGCATCTCATTACTCACTCTGTATCAGCAAATCGAATCAATGCAACCGGGGGTTATGGTCGAGATTTACCTCCGATCGCTAAGCTCCGTTTTTTTTCAGGATAATATTCTTGCAGGTATTGTGGTAGCTGTAGGATTATTAATCGCTTCACGTATCTTTTTCTCTCTCTCTATCATTGGTTTTCTGAGCGCTTACCTGTTTGCATTGTTTGCCGGTTCCGAAGCCAGCAGTATCACCTACTATAATATTGGTGCAAACTTTATCATGGTTGCCATTGCTATTGGCGGTTTTTTTGTAATACCATCGCGCGCTTCCTACCTGTGGACACTTGTGTTGGTTCCACTCACATCACTGGTTTTATTATTCTTTACCAAGCTTTTAAGCTATATTCAATTGCCAGTATTTTCGATGCCCTATTCTATCATAACTATTCTTTTTATTCACTTTTTACAACAGCGGGGGGCGGCCAGTAAGCTACACCTAACTCCCATTCAACAGTATTCTCCGGAAAAAAATCTGTATTCGTTTCGTACCAATCAGCAACGTTTAACCCGTTTTCAATATGTCGCTCTTCAGCTTCCTTTCTGGGGCGAATGGTCTATTACGCAGGGATACAATGGGCAGTTTACACACAAAGATGCCTGGGGAAACGCCCTTGACTTTATGATACTCGATGAAGAAGGCCGCTCGTACCAAAACGATGGCCTCTACTGCAGTCAATACTATTGCTATGGAAAAGTAATCACTGCCCCGGCCGATGGTGTAATCACTGATTGTCAGGATGGTATCGACGATAATGAAATTGGTCAGGTTAACACACTTCAAAACTGGGGTAACAGCATCGTCATTCAACACGCTCCACAGGTATATACCCAGCTATCGCATCTTAGGAAAAATTCCATTAAAGTAAAAAAAGGAGAATTTGTTCGTGCAGGGGATGTTATTGCTCAATGTGGAAATTCCGGGCGATCGCCCTACCCACACCTTCATTTTCAGGTGCAGGCTCAACCTTTTATCGGAGCCCGTACGATTGAATATCCCCTGGCTTATTTTACAGAAAAACTACCCGGATCACAAGAAGCAGTGCTACAGCAGTTTTCAACACCAACTGAAGGAAGCAGTATTTCCAATTTGCAACCGGGCAATTTACTATATCATGCATTTAATATCCTTCCCGATACAAATCTCTGCTTCAGTTATTCGGATGGCAACGGAAAGGTAAAAACCGAACACTGGGATAGTTATACGGATGCCTATAACTACAAATACCTGTACTGTAGGGAAAACGGTTCGGTGGCCTACTACACCTGCGATAAACTGATGTTTTACTTCACAGCTTTTTATGGAAGTAAAAAATCCTTGCTATACAGCTTTTTTCTTGCAGCCAGTAAAATACTGCTTTCGAACCAATACAAGCCTGTAAGCGATACGATTCCCCTGCATCTTGTACCTGTAAATCCATTTTTGAAAAGCATCAACGATCTGGTTGCGCCGTTTTTCAACCTGCTCCGGGTTGAATTTAAGCAATCGACAAAAAGCACTGGTCTCACTACTGAACCATATAAACTCGAACTTTCGTCGGAGCTGACTGTTAGTTTATTCAGTAATAAGCTCTTTCAGCAATCGCATCGTATTCAAATTGACACAAATGGGTTATCGTCTTTTACTATTTATTCTGGAAAAAGTACTCTACATGCGGAAAATATCAGTTAAACCAATTTTAATACTGTTGATTATTGTTTTTAACAGCAGGCTTTTGGCTCAATTACCGGAAACACGTCTAACGGAGGCATCTATTGATAGTATCAGCTGGCAACAGTACCTGACAGGCGACTGGGATGGATTAATCAGCACAGGCAAACTGGCAGCTGAAAACGGGATTAATTTTAAATGGTTGCAACAACGTTTGGGTTACGCGCACTTTGTCAAAGGTCACTACTACAAAAGTACATTTCACTATCAAAAAGCACTGAAGATGGATTCTTCCGATGAAGTAAATCATTTGTATTTGTACTACAATGCGCTGAATACCGGCCATCTGCTCAGCTCGCGCTACCATGCCGGGAAGTTATCATCCGAAACTATTAAAGAGCTCCATATACGTTCGTTTCAACCTATTTACAGCATCGACGCAGAATACAGCTATAAGCGTCCGGAACGCTTTTACATCGAAAACGAATACCGCATGGATGCTCAATACCGTAGAATCGGGCTGCATTCCCTGCTGGGATATCAACTATCCCTTTACCAAACAGTTTCGGGATTCACTCAGGATTTTGACATTGTTAACTCAACCAATCAACTAGAATACCTGGTGCTGGCATCAATTCAGCTTTCATCCAACAGCACTTTGCAGGCCGGTTACCGTTATGTGGGTACACGTTCGGTGCTTGAACCCGACACATTCTACACTCCCGGGCATAGCCTGAATGGTAGCTTTATACAAACAACAGGTCGGTTCGACCTGACAGCAAGTGTTAATTGGCTTAAAAACGACTATGTTACTGTCGACCAGATAGGATTACAGTTGGGAACAGGATTTGCGGGAGCCATTCCCGTTTACCTGACAACCAGCATTTACAGGCTGAATGAAAGCGGAATCAATCTCACCACACTTGAGGAATACACCTATCCTCATTATGTTTTTAATCAAACAGCGGGGTTTATGCCCTTTAAGAAAACATGGATTGAAGCTTCAGTTACCCTGGGTGATCAGAATTATTTTGTTGGAAACAATGGAATGTATCTGTACAATTCGCAGGATCCTGTTCAACTGAAAACAGGTCTATCTCTCACACAATATTTCACTCCCAAACTGGCACTAAGTCTACATTACGGTCTTGAGCAAAAATACAACGATGATTTAGACGACAAATATTTTCAACACGGATTAACAGCAGGAATAATATGGAAACTTTAAGACTTCCCATCATTTTACTGATGATTTTTTTCAGCACACAGAGTAGCCTGGCTCAACAACCTACAGCCTGGCAAAATGCATTTTACAAAAGCTATGAAGCTGAAACCAATGAAAAGTACACGGCAGCAATCAACGAGTTGATGAATGTTTATAAAGCCGATGATTATTTTATCAATTTGAGACTCGGCTGGTTAAATTACCTTGCCCGTCAACATACTAAATCGGAGCAATACTACCGAACCGCTATTCGCCTGAAACCCTATTCAATTGAAGCTCGTTTTGGTGTTGTAAAGCCACTGAGTGCTACCGCCAAATGGGATCAGGTAAAACTGCAATACCTTGAAATTTTGAAAATAGACCCTAACAACACGGTAGCCTCTTACTGGC
>JAVFAG010000081.1:0-5949 GCA_034002585.1 Paludibacter sp. | reverse complement strand
TATTCAATTGAAGCTCGTTTTGGTGTTGTAAAGCCACTGAGTGCTACCGCCAAATGGGATCAGGTAAAACTGCAATACCTTGAAATTTTGAAAATAGACCCTAACAACACGGTAGCCTCTTACTGGCTTGGAGTAATCCATTACAATCGTAAAGAATATCCTGCTGCTGTTAAGTTATTTGAGAAAGTGGTCAATCTTTATCCACTCGATTATGATTCAGTTATTATGCTTGCCTGGACGAAACTCAACCTGGGCAAAACAGCTGAAGCTAAATTGCTTTTCCACCATGCACTTACCTTACGAAAAAACGACGAATCGGCATTAAACGGTCTGAAACTTATCAAATAAAGAAAATCTTGTATCAATTTGAGCTTTTGAATGGGCTCTTATTTGTCATTTTAGTACTTAAAGCATCATTTTTTAATCGATTTGATTTTTTTATTCCTCCGATTTCATTTATCTTTGCGATTGGAATAAAAACTAAAACACCGAAAAAAGATTATGTTTCCAGTATCAGAACGTTTAGCCGCTCTTTCCCCATCGGAAACGCTGGCCATGTCGCAAAAGAGTAACGAGTTGAAAGCTCAGGGTATTGATGTGATAAATCTAAGTGTTGGAGAACCCGATTTCTTCACTCCCGATCACATTAAAGAAGCTGCCAAACAAGCCATTCTCGACAATTATTCGTTTTATTCTCCGGTTCCCGGATATCCGGCACTGAGAAATGCGATTGTTGCTAAACTAAAAAACGAGAATCAAATTGACTACAAAGCCGATCAAATTGTATGTTCCAATGGTGCAAAGCAGTCGGTTTGCAACGTTCTTCTGGCGATAATCAGTAAAGGCGACGAAGTGATTATTCCCGCTCCTTTCTGGGTGAGTTATCCTGAAATGGTGACCTTAGCCGACGGCACTTCCGTAATTGTTTCAGCCGATATCGATCAGGATTTTAAAATAACACCACAACAACTGGAAGCTGCCATAACTCCACGAACCAAAGCATTGATTTTATGTTCTCCTTCCAATCCTACCGGAAGTGTTTACAGCCGTGAGGAATTGAAAGGTCTGGCTGATGTGCTGGCAAAGTATCCTAATATTTACATTTTGTCCGACGAAATTTACGAACACATCAACTACCTGGGTCAGCACGAAAGCATAGCTCAGTTTGAAAGTGTACGCGATCGAGTAGTGATTATTAATGGTGTATCAAAAGCCTATGCAATGACTGGCTGGCGTATCGGTTGGATTGCTGCTCCGAGATGGATTGCATCGGCTTGCAATACCCTGCAGGGGCAATACACTTCAGGCCCCAATTCAGTGGCTCAGAAAGCTGCCGAAGCTGCTTATACCGGCGATCAGTCTCCGGTTGTAGCTATGCGTGAAGCTTTCGAACGCAGGAAGAACCTGGTTGTAAAACTGGCACGTGAAATTAAAGGGCTTAAGGTAGCCGACCCACAGGGTGCTTTTTATATTTTCCCTGATGCATCGGCATTTATTGGAAAGTCGTACGAAGGCAGGAAAATTGAAAATTCGGGTGATCTTGCCATGTACCTGCTCGAAGTAGGCCATGTTGCCTGTGTGGGTGGAGGTGCTTTTGGCGCTCCCAATTGCATCCGCATGTCGTACGCTACTTCGGATGAGAATTTAGTTAAAGCATTTACCCGTATCAAAACTGCGCTGCAACAATTAAGCTAAGCTGCCATCCTTACAATATTCTTCGGGTTATCATCAGGAAAAGATGATAACCCGATTTTTTAATACAAATAATCAAAAAAGTGTCTTAAAAAAAAGATTTTTTAATAAATATGAGTATATTTGCGAATTAAGAAGGGCAAAATGAATCCATTGCAAACATACGTAAACCTGGGCACCAGAACACTCAATGAACAAAAAAAAATTGAGACAGTCAGGTTATTCAATGTATTAGCACTTTTAGGGATAATTATTCACCTTGCTTTTATTATACTTTTACAAACAATTGATCAGGAGGAAATTAGTCTCATAAATCTCACCTTTCTGATTTGGTACACCCTAATTCCGTATCTCAACAGCAGAAATCACTACAAATGGGCAGTGTTTCTTGGAAATCTTTCGTTTGCTCCCATGGCCATCTTACTGGCTCTGTCCTATGGAGGAAAGTTTCATGTTGAGCACTTTCTGTTCATCGCACTGGCCATTACATTCTTCTCGTACACCCAAAAAAGTTATCTGTTTCTTTTTGCAGGCATCAACTCGCTTAGCTATGCAGGGATTGTTATTTACCGACTAAAGGGATGGTTTCCACCGGTTGACCCCTCATTATTTCAGTATGAATGGCTATTGGTATTAACCGATACTATTCTTGTTCTTCTTCTCATCTCTGTCGTATTATTTGCTGTGAACCGATTGTATCAGCGCATGGAAAAAGAACTAAAATCCAATGCTAAAGAATTGAAAAGAAAAACAATCACCGTTGAACAATTACTTGAGGATGCCCGTAAATCAAATACAACAAAACTTAAACTGTTGAAAGTTATTTCGCACGACCTGAGGGCCCCATTTACTGGATTACTGGGGCTAACCGAACTAATGGAACAACAATACGAACGTTATTCGAAAGACGAAATGAAAGAAATGCTTCGTATGTTGAGCGATAGTTCAAAAAACACCTTAATGCTGATTGAAAATCTCGTACAATGGTCGAAATTACAATCGAATGAAATGAAACCAGACCGAAAAAATCTCAGGCTTAACTCTATAATTAAACAGAATATCTCTATTTATTCAAACATGGCCATGCAGAAAAATATCACGCTCATCAATGAAATAGATGACTTTCTGATGGTAAATGCCGATGAAAATATGTTGATGATGATTGTACGCAATCTGATTAATAATGCCATAAAATTCACCACTGAAAGTGGAACCATTAAGCTTACAGCTGTTCAAAAGCGACGTTACATACGCATCACTGTAGCTGACTCTGGAATTGGGATGACAGCTGAACAAATAAACGCGGTACTTGTTAGTGAAGAACAGACAAGTAAGTCCGGGACTTCGGGAGAAAAGGGCAGTGGGCTTGGACTACTGTTATGTAAAGAATTTGTTGAAAAACACAATTGCAGAATGTATATCGACAGTCAACCCGGAGGTGGCACAACGATTACATTTACCATGCCAATAGCAAAACCTGATACTGAAATCTCACTTTGATTTTAAAAGTTACACATGACGGCCATCACAACAACTATCTATCAGCATTTTCTGACCTCATTACTGTCGGGAAATAAATCGGTGTGCTCTCAAATTGTCGGTGAACTACTATCACAGGGCATCAAAATGGATGACCTCTACGAAAATCTGCTCAAAAAAGCGATGTATGAGGTAGGAGAATTATGGGAAACCAACAAAATAAGCGTTGCCACCGAACATTTAACTTCCCTGATAGTAGAAAATATACTTTCTGAGATGTATTTTCACCTTAAGCCTTCAAGCCGTAAAGGTAAAAAGGTGGTTTTGGGATGTGTACCCGGAGAGCAGCACCAAATCGGAATAAAAATGACCAATGATGTTTTTGAACAAAATGGCTGGGAAACTTATTTTCTGGGTGCAAATGTCCCCTCCAACGACTTTATACGTTTTAGTAAAGGTGTTCAACCACACGTATTTGGCTTATCATTGAGTTTACATTTTAATCTTCCAAATCTCGAATCAATGATACTGGAAATTCGTAAACAATTTCCTAAGGTTCCTGTTATTGTTGGTGGACAGGCTTTTACTCACGGAGGCAGTAAAATACTGAAGCAATACGAAAAAGCACACTATCTAAAAAACCTTTATGAACTTGAGCAGTATATACATGCTTTGACAACTAATACAAGCACTACCTATTCTCATAAAACTACTTAAAATGTCAATCCACAACGAATCAGCGCTTATTTTGGCAGACTGGACTGAAGAAATTCAGCAATCACTTGTAAAAACAAATGCATTTTGTATAGCAGTCTTTACCCTGGATGGCAATCTGCTTTTCAGCAACGAAGCATTTCAACTGCTTACAAAAAAAGACCCTGTCGAAAGTTTTGTGAACCCTTCTTTTAAGGAGCTTTGCGAACTGTCGAAAGAAATCAATCCAATTTTCACAGGCGTGCTTACCCTGGGAGATTATTACGCCATCAACACATCGATAGAAGCAAAGGTATATTTTAAAAATCATCATCTTCTGGTAACGGGAGGTGTCGATGTTTCTCAGCTTTTGGAATACAATATGCTGATGCACAGGCTAAACCGTGAAAATACCAACATGCAGCGGGAGTTAATTAAGAAAACCCGCACAATTGAAAAAATGATAGAGGATTTAAAATTCACAAACGAAGAACTGGAGAAAGTAAATCTTGAATATCAGGCTACGAACGAGGAATTGATCCAATCGAACAACGAAGTTACCCTCCTGAACAACCGGCTATTTGTAAACAATCAGCACCTGGAAGAACTGAATGCAACAAAAGATAAATTTTTCTCAATTATTGCTCATGATTTACGCAATCCTTTCAATTCGTTGATGGGTTACAGTGATTTACTCAAACGTAACGCAGCAAATTATAAGGCCGATGAAATAGCCGATTTTGCAAATGAAATGGCTGATGCCGCCAAAGTAGCATATCAATTGGTTGAAAATCTGCTTGAATGGTCACGGATTCAAAGGGGAGTGCTCACACCTGAAAAAGAATGGATAGCTATACAGGAGATCCTTAACGAAATTAAACATATTTCGTCGAAACAGGCACAAGCTAAAAACATTCATCTTTCAATTGATGCCGACACTAATTTAATGGTTTATGCCGACAAGCAAATGACACGAACAAGCCTTCGGAACCTGGTATCTAACGCCATCAAATTTACAAACGATAGTGGCACAATAACTATCAGAGTAAAAGAATATCCCACAGAAATACGTTTTTCGGTAATCGACAACGGCGTGGGCATTGAAAAGGAACACCTCGATAAATTATTCAGAATTGATAGCAAATTAAACAGGACAGGAACAAACGGGGAACCGGGAACCGGACTGGGACTCATCCTTTGCAAAGAATTTATAGAGAAACAGGAAGGTACGATATGGGTTGAAAGTAGTCCAGGCGTTGGTAGTGAGTTTCATTTCACTTTACCAACCCCGAAGAAATAAATCCAGAGTATGAAAAGGCTAAACTTCGAATATCGTATATCCGTTGCGTACCTGTTGATAGGTGCAGCATGGATTTTAGTATCGGATCTGCTCGTGGAGTTTATAGCCTCTAACGTTGAACTGAACAGTAGCCATCTTCAAACTGCTAAAGGCTGGTTTTATGTAATTGCTACCGCATTATTGTTGTTTTTTTTCATCCGGAAGCACCTGGGGAGATTACGGGAAACCGAAGCTGAACTGGAAAAACACCAAATCCACCTTGCTGATTTGGTTAAGGAAAAAACCCAAAAGCTTGATGAAGCTATTGATGAATTGAGAAGTACCAACGACACCCTTTCGGAACGAAATACACTGATTGACACACAAAACCGTGAATTATTGCAAGCCGTCAACGACCTGCGTTCTACACAGGCTCAGTTGGCACAGGCCGATAGGATGGCTGCCATCGGGGTTTTAACTTCCGGCATAGTTCACGAAGTAAAAGTGCCACTCCAAACAATTGAGGATAGTGTAAATGAACTGAACAAGGAGATTGGTCAAAATGACACCTTCAGGTCACTGCTTATGAATCAATCAGAAAAAATTCAGACATCAGTCAATCGTATTGTCAAAATTACCAGTGGACTAAAACAACTAAGCAGCAGCGAATACTCTTCTAACGAAAAATGCGACTTGCATACTATACTCGACAATTGTCTGGCAATACTGAATTACCACCTGGCAGGCCGCATCCGGATAATTCGCAGTTACGCCGATGAGGAGTTAATTATCAGAGGAAATCCGGG
>JAVFAG010000080.1:0-12447 GCA_034002585.1 Paludibacter sp. | reverse complement strand
TTTACAAACTGCACTCCTTCCCGTGCAATTCTGTCCATATTCGGAGTTTTAATCTCCCTGTTTCCTGCGCATTGCAAGGCATCCCACCGTTGCTGATCGGTCATGATAAACAACACATTCGGTTGCTTCTTTTGCGCTTCAGCAAGCGAAGGAACTAATGCCGTTAATGACAGTATTCCAATTATATTTTTTGATAAGTCCATGTCTTGCTCAATTTGTTGCGTACCTGTAAGTAAATAACTTACTAGTTCAAAAAGATTATATTACTTCGAAGTCGGACGGTACATTAGCTTCTTCATTTTTTCAATTACGGGCCTGTACGCCGGGTCATTCGCCAGATTTTTATATTCAACAGGATCATCATGCTGATTGTACAGTTCAATTCCCAACTTTGCATCATCCCATTCAATGTATCGCCAGTCGGCATTTTTCACCATCCTGCCAAGCATTGGCCCCCGGCTAACAATCGAATTTACGTAACTTCTGAACGGCTTTGAAGGATTCTTCAAGGTCTTTTTAAAACTCATTCCTTCGAGATATGCAGGTGAATTTTTTAAGTTGAGGACATCGGCCAGCGTTGGGTAAATATCAATGTATTCAAACATCGATTGCGATTTCACACCTTTCTTTCCTACTGCATTACCTGCTACAATAAACGGCGCATTGGTTCCTTTTTGGTAAATAGTAACCTTGTTCCACCAGTTGTGTTCGCCCAGATGATAACCGTGGTCGCCAAAAAACACAATCAGGGTATTATCCAGCTGACCGGTTTCCTCCAGTGCCTGCAACAAACGGCCCACCTGAGCATCCATGTACGATGTACAGGCATAGTACGACCGCAGAAACTCGCGCTTATCCTGGTCGGTGAACTTATTGAAAATAGCGGCTTCGTTGGGCAGTGTGTGTTTAAAAGGAGGCGTCCAGCCTTCGGGCACTACTGGCGGATGACAAATTTCGAGCGGATACATATCGAAATACTTTTTCGGGGCAAAAAACGGATCGTGCGGCTTATGAAATCCTACTGCCAGGAAAAAGGGCTTATCCCTCTTTGTGGTAATAATTTCAACTGCTTTGCGGGCATTCTGTCCATCCTGAAGGTCATCGTCGGTACCATTGGTAATCATCCATTCGCACCATTTTAATGCACCACCTGTT
The DNA here is from genome assembly GCA_034002585.1 of Paludibacter sp. Lineage (GTDB taxonomy): Bacteria > Bacteroidota > Bacteroidia > Bacteroidales > Paludibacteraceae > Paludibacter. Next base: position 11,292 of record JAVFAG010000080.1, on the reverse strand, counting down.
ATATTGCGACTTTCACCTGTTTTGCCAATTGCAGTTGGCTCAAACGCATACACTTCATTCCAGGCTTTCGGGTCATTTTCGGAATCCTTACCATGAAAGATTTTACCAATTCCAACTGTATAATAGCCATTTTGCTGAAACAGATAAGGCAGGGTGATTTTATCTCCCAGCACCGAAGCCAGCTGCTTACGGTTATCGAGGATGGTGGTGCTTTCGGGCCTTAATCCGGTCAGAAACGACGAACGGCTCGGTCCACTCACCGGATAGTTGCAATACGCATTGCTAAATTGCACCCCCATACCGGCCAAACGGTCGATATTGGGCGTTTTCACCACCGGATGACCGTAGCATCCCAGAGTGGTAGTCAGGTCGTCGACCACAATAAAAAGCACATTCTGATCTGTTTTTTTCTCCGCACTAAGTGACACTAATCCCGTGCTGGCAATTGCTGCAGCAATTAAAACTGGTTTATTCATGATAGATTTAAAAAGAGCGTTGTTTAATATCTTCGACGTATGCGTAATTAACCTTTTGCAAGTAGTCGACTAATCTGACTTTCAGTAGCTCGGCCTGCTTTTTGTTTGCCTGACGGTCGGTGTACAGCAGATTAGTCAATTCAAAAGGGTCGTTTTTCAAATCGTACAGAGCATCCAGGTGCTTTTTTTCGTTGTGCCTCGAAATCAGCAGTTTCCACTCCTGCGTGCGTATCATCAGGTTCGGAACTTCCCGGTTGGGCCAGTTCCATTCGGAAACAGCAAAATCAACCGGCGCTTTCTTCCCCCGGGCCATGCCTCTCAGCGAATAACCATCGCTTGCAGCATCGATGCCGGCATAGTCGACGATGGTCGCAAAGATATTGAGCAACGATACCGGAGTTTCAATTTTGCGGGCAGCAATTTCAGCAGGATAACTAAGCACCAGCGGCACCCGAACCGATTCTTCCAAAAAGATATTTTTCTCGCGCATCCCATGTGCGCCCAACATTTCGCCGTGGTCGCTCATAAAAACAATCAGAGTATTATCCCGTAATTTCAGTTCGTCCAGTTTATCAAGAATCTTACCCACCCAATCGTCAATCTCGGTAACAAAACCGTAGTAATTCGCTATCATATAACCAATTTTTGAGCTGTCGGCGTATTCGGGCATCAGCATTCGTCCATTCGTTTTTGCATAGGGATTACCCACCATCTTATCAGCAATTGTTTTGGGAATGGGCATTTCGGATGGGTTGTACATACTGGCATAGGGTTCCGAGGGCAACATGGGCGAGTGCGGACAATGAAACGAACAGGTAATGATGAACTTATTGTCTTTATTTCGTTCCAGTGCCTCAATGGTTTGCCTGCCCTGCACAGCAGTAATGGTATGTTTCGCATCCAGATGAAGATGACCGTGGTGATCGGATTGGGTGTGCTGTCGGCGCTCAAGCTCTTTCTCCGGGATAGTACCTGTAGGAAGATACGGATATCGTCGGTCGATGGGAGCTGGCGTGTACCGTATGCCGTTGTAAAAACTAAAATCAATTAGCTCTCCTTCTTTGGGTTGAGTTTTTTTTACGTTTTGTGCCAGGTAAAAATGGTAGAGTTTCTCCCAGTCCTTAATTAACTTCGTACCTGTATAGCCATATTCAGAAGGATTGGAATAGCAATCGGCCATAAAATCGGGGGAGTGAAATTTACCGAAATATTCGGCTACATAGCCGTTTGCAACCAGCAACTGATCGTAGGTTTTATAATTCACGGGTTTGTTATCGTCGGAATCCATATTGGTGCGAACACCCGTGGTTTCAGTAAGCCGGCCCGTTAGCATGCTGGTACGCGCCGGACCCGAGACGGGACACGGACTGCAAGCCTGAGAAAACCAGGCACCACTGGCTGCCAGTTTATCTAAATTTGGAGTTTTAATCACCGTATTGGCACCCGAAAAGTGCAGGGCATCCCAGCGTTGCTGGTCGGTCATGATGATTAAGATATTTGGCGAAGGCTGTTTGGGTTTTGCTGAGGTATTTAACAAGGGGGCTGTCAGTAAAACAGAAGCCAGCGTAAGTGTGGGATTGTTTATAACCATTGAGTCCTGATGTTTGTGTCGGTTTGTATTAGATGACACAAAAATAGGAACATGCACTAAATAAATGCTTAATTTTAGATTAATATCCGGAAAAAAGTTTTCAGAGTAAAGATTTTAATTCATTTCCCGAAAATGGTCAAAGGAATCCTTGAAGTCGATGCCCATAAAATTCCTGTAACTTTCGAGGAATTTATCAAAACATTGCTTTGCCTGACTTTTCCGACCCAGTTTATACAGGGTCGAAACTTTCAGCTTCACAATATCTTCTTCAATACAATCGTGTTTGAGAATGGCATCGGCGATATGCAGAACCAGGATCGGGTCTTTCTTAATTTCATCAACCTGAAGAAGCATCGACAAGGTTTCGATTACAATATTGGTATAATCACCTTTAAAGGCATCTACCCATTCCTCCTGCAGATTAGGCAATAACAAACCTCTTGAAACTATACTAACCAACTCATTAACCAGTTCAATATTGTAATTCTGACGATTTTTAACCTGATCGATCAGTAACATTACATTTTTATAGTCGCAGAAAACATCATTTTCGATAGTCACCGACCAATAATTGTTTTGATTAATCAGTTCGATACCACCCACATTTTTAATCAACAACCGAAGCTTACTCATGTATACATTCCGGTTATTTCGCGAGCTGTCGGTATCCTTATCGGGCCACAAAATCTCGGTAAGTTCCTGTGTCGAAATTCCCTGGCCATTTTTTACCGTGTGCAGAATCATCAGTACCAGCATCTGACTTGTGGTAGCAGTGAAATTTCCGGTGATATTATTTCCATCCTTGTCGATAACCTGAAAATAGCCCAGCATATTGATAGACGATGGTTTCAATTCGGGCTTAATGGAAGTATATTCGAAATTCAGATAAGCATTGACTTTTTTGTTGAATTTATCCCGTTTGGACTTTTGCCTTCTAACAAAGTAAGCAATAGGAAGCAGGATAATGGTGCTTAAAAAATACCATCCCCAGTTGCTTTCAGGTTCTTCTTCCTGGGCAACATCATCGGGATGAAGAGGAGGATATGCAATGGAATAGATAGTCACTTCCGAACGATTGTTTTTTGAAACTGAAGTCACTGCAATCAGTTCTGAAGTAGCCGAACTGTAAAACAAATCGCAATACGATTCAATATCTTTAAATTTAAACGGGATGGTATCGCCAACAAGTTTAAATTCGGGCTTGTCAATTGAATACTCTTTCAGTTTGATGCTGGTAGAATACCGTGTATTCGAATAGGCCAAATTGTAAAAAGTATTCTTTTCCTTGTTCACAACCAACGAATTACTGTTAGTAAAATGCTCGGATGGAGGAGTCATTTCCCAGAGTTTTTTCACTTCCAGGGTTTTGGTATTGATTTTATACAGATCGTAATAGTTGTGAGGAAACTCATCCTGATTGCCGGTTTTACTGCCGTATCCTCCAAAATACAATAACTGATTATCACCCAGATACCCTAAACTACCTAAGTAACGCGGACTGATAACCGCCGACAAATCGTGCTGCTTCCATTCTTCATTGCCCACCGAATAGCGCATAACATCCGATTTATATTTATGGTAACCATAGCCACCAAAAGTCAACAAAGTGGAGTCTTTCGGATCGTAATATTTACTGTGATGCCAAAACTGGGGAGTTATTCGCTGTGTATTATCATTGGTCCATTCCAGCCTTCTGAAATCAAAGACAGCCAGTTTATGATTGTCGAAAGAATACGATAAAAGACGGTTATGCTTCGAATCGTAAATCAGTTGATTGGATCGACAATTATAAATCTCTCCCTGACGTGCAAAAAGGGAATCCGTCTTCATTTGAATGAAATCATGACTGTATACTACATTTGCCTTTGCAATAAATATACGGCTTTTATCGCTGTCAAAGGCAATTTGAGGCAATTCATAGGGAAGCACAATCTGCGTCACACGCTGCCATTTTACGTGTTTGTCGATCTCCCATACCGGATTGATAGCTAATGCTTTTTTACGTAACACTTCATCGTATAGTCGATCCTGAAGGTGTTTTTCCAGCTTCCAGTGACGTTTCAGTTCCTGGTTATCGCCATACAACCGAATGTTGCGAATAGTCATCGGAGGCACATCGGTAGTGGCAAAAGTGGAATGAGCATTTAAGCCAAAAAACAAATTGATGTTGAGTAATTTTGATGTACTCATCCTGGCTCTTTTCTCCAACTTATTCACCAACAAACTAATGCTGTCATATTTCTGGTCGTACACCAATGTAATGGTCATCCATTTATTTTCGCTGAAATTTTTAATTTCCTGTTGACGGACTTTCATCAGCGATTTCGTACCTGCAACAAGTGAAAACAAAAAATCGGTAGAGGTAATATCTGCAACCAGGTCGATATTGATACTGTCGTTACCTATCAATCGGAATACATACCCAAAATTATTGGATAATCGGTGAAGTTGAATATCAAATGAAAGTGTGAAACCACCGGGTGTAAGAATTTTTCCTTCGGGTGTAAGATTTAAACCGGTACGTTTATCCTGATCCACTTCGAACGAACGAAAATGCAAGCCGCTATTATAGGTTACTTCTGAACGAACATTCAAAGCAAAAACGCACAGGATTAGCAATACGAAGCATCTGAAGTGAATAGCCATATTAAACATAAGGATTACATCCGCAAATATAGAAAATTTTATCTGACTTTATAGCAACCATCTCATAAAACACAAAATCTTTCGGCCATGCTTTTCAACCTAAGGATGAGCACAGCGAAAGCCAGCACTAAAAACAAAGCTTGTTTTTGCTACTGTATGCATCAATGAATAAACAATTTACAGGTGATAGATTGTTCATTTTTGATGATTCGTAGTAAATAATTACCTTTTGAAATATGTGTCGTGTTAATTACAAGTAATCTGCCTTGAAAATCCTTATTAACAACTAATTTTCCTTCCAAATCGTAAATTTGAGCCGTAGCATTTACAAAATGGTCGGTCCTCAGACTAATAGTTAACTTTCCGGAATCTACAGTAAAATGAACCTGTTGAGTAAAATCAGTAACGGAAGGTAAAGCTGACTGCAGCTCGAAAGCCGGTAGCACCTCGAAGCGAATAAGTGACACGCCACCGTTGATAGTGGCATTGACACTGAACATACTTAAAGTGATTGTCGAAGTTGTAAGCTGAAGTGTATCGTTTGACAATATGGTAAATGAAACACCTGATGGCAAACCGCTTATATTTGTTATGCCCGGAATCTTTATTTTTGCTATATCGCTTTGATACACTGTGTAGTGAGCGTTCAAACGCCCCAGGGGTCGGGCCTTTACACTGTAATAGTAGGGCGAATTCACTTTTTTCAGCCATCTCAGCAGCAACACTTTCAGCTCCTGTGCTTTGTCTTTCTCTGCTTGTGGAATGGGCGATAATTTTAGGAGATTAGTCCGTTCCAGACTATCCGTTAGCATATTGAAAAAACCATCTATAGCTGTATTTTTGGCTTCTGCCGAATGGGCAATCATTAGTTTATGGCTATCGGTGCGCACCATAAATCCGGGAATTTTATCATTGTACCATTCCGAAACTGTAAAATACGTTTCATTCTTGTTGTAGCTATCTTCAATAAAAGGTCGTAGGGACTTTCCATCTACCTTTGCTTCGGGAAGATTAAAATAATCGTCGATCGTAGGACGCACGTCCATCAGGCTCACCGGCACATGAATGCGTTTACCCGCCTGAATTTTAGCTGGGTAACGAATAATCAACGGAACCCGGGCCGATTCGTCGTAAAAGTTATTTTTCGAATTCATGCCATGCGAACCCAGCATTTCACCATGGTCACCACAGAAAATAATCATGGTTTTATCGGTCAGGCCCTCAGCATCGAGTTTCGCAAGTATCTGCCCTAAACGGTCATCAATCTCCTTTACCATTTCGTAGTATCGGGCTATCATGATGCCTACTGTGGCAGGATTCTGGTAAGCTCCCATCTTTGCAATACTGTAGGCATAATACGGTGATTGCAACTCACTGGCCCTATAGTAGGGCGAAGCAGAATTGTTTACAAAATAATTGGCTGGCAGAGGCATGGCCGAAGCATTAAGCGATCCGTAATAGGGATCGGAAACCACAAAAGGCGGATGGGGAGGCCCAAACGAACAATGAATACTAAACCGCTTCGACTTGTTCCGTTCGATGGCATCCACCGTATGTTCAGCATCCATGGCACTTTCGGTATGTGCTGCATCAATCAGCATGCGGCCAAAATTCTGATAATCGACCGTTGAAGTAAGCGTGGGGTCAATCACCCGGGCATCCAGCGCATCGGGCATGTAGTTTAATCCACCGGGAGCGCCCGACAACGCACCCGGCTGTGTGGGAGCTGTACTGATTTTCAATCCGGCTTTCCACCAGTTCATGTAATAATTTTTCAATCCTAACCCCAGCACCGGATGACTTGTCATTCCCGCACAAGTGATGGGTCGGTTGGCATACACATAGGCCTTGCGCTCGGGACTGTGCCATTTTCCGTAATACTCGCAAACATACCCGTTTTCGGCCAGCACTTCATCGTAGGTTTTGGTGGAAAATATCGGCTCATTACCTGTTAACAACGAGTTGGAAACATTCTGATAAGCATACCCATTCCCCCAGATGCCGGTATTGCACAAACTATTGCCTGTCAGCATACTCGCGCGGGAAGGCACACTCACAGGACTTTGAGCATAGGCCCGTGTAAAAATGACCCCTTCAGCTGCTAACCGATCCATATTCGGGGTTGAGATGAGCTTATTACCCATACAGCTCAATGCATCGAACCGCAATTGATCGGAGATTATATAGATTAAGTTGGGCGATTCCGCAGAAGCTTTTTCCACAAAATTGCGGGCATTGGCGCTCAGAACTGTAAGTCCTGAAAGCAGCAGCGGTAGGGTAAGCTGGTTGGTATGTAGCATGGTAGTACTCGGTATTGAACTTAGTTACGGGTTGGAAATGCCGTTGACAAAGGTATATCTTTCCGAAGCATTTTAGCACCCAGCCCCGATAACCATAAATAATGATCGGAAGGAAGTCCTTCGTTTCCAATAAAAACACTCTCGCCCACCGGAGGATTATTTTCAATTTTGAAAAGAGCAGTTCCTTCATCAATCTCATCGAACATAGCATAGTAAAGCATTTCGCAACCCAACTCGATGGATTTTGAGATTTGAGCCCAGTAGAACCGACCACCATTTCGGGGATTCATATTGCTTTTGGAATCCGATTTCATATTGTGCCAGCTAAAACCAGGAAACAGCACAGGGACATAATCCAAGCCATTGGCTTTACACCATTGCAAATCCTTAGCAATCAGCTCATGAAAGTTGGGGTAGGTTTCCTGAGTGAAACGGTTAACCAGCCAGGGCTGCACAATGTCGGCACGTTTAATAATTTCGTGTAGTTGAGGATTTTTATCCGAATCGCTGCCCAGTTCGCGCCAGCGTGTAGGCACACCCAGCAGGACAGAACATCCCCCGTATTCAGGATCTTCTTTGAAAAAACGAAGCAACTTATCAAATTCAGTATAACCGTACTTTCTACCATCACCAAACCCTACACCCCAAATTGCCACCAACGGTTTATTACGGTGATACAGGTAATGGCTGTTTGGCCGGCTGGTGAGTTTCATCGAGTCTACCAGCGCTTTCCAGTCGGCTATCACCAAATCCGCTTCATGCGGTCTCATTCCCGACAAATCGTACATCACGCAAATAGAACGGTTGTTTACCTCGGCCGCATTCAGAGCATTTCGAAGTACGGTATTGGTATGATTTCTACCTATTGGAGTCCGAATTGACGCTACGAAGCGCTGCATGAATACCCCATCAATGCCGTATTCACGCATCCATCTGAAGTGAAGGTCAGTAGTGCTTTTATCGTACGAGCTAAACGTGTAAGCCGGACTACCATCAGCAAAAACAAAGGGAGTTTTGTACTTCACTTTATACTCTGTCATATCCGGCCACATATCGATGGTACACATTCCCGGATAGAATTTCCCGTCTTTGGTATAGTGATTCCAACCACGCCCGGCCCCATCGTCGGGAGCATTAAACCAGCCCTGATAGCCCGCCATTGCGAGGCCTTTGTACGACATGAAGCGACTTTCGGAAACATGTCTGGAGGCTGCGAATGTGAAAGTAGTACCCGCAAGCAGAATTAAAAAAGTACTATAAAGGTTGGAATTTGATTTCATCTGATTGAAAAATATTTATTAAAGGTTGTTTTGACTACAAGGTACAATTTTAAAATTGGAATGTCAAAAGTAAGGTATTACACTTAAATATTACTTAATTTACGATTAACACATCAGGGAAAAAACACCACTTTTTTAGTAATCGCTGAATTGCCGGCAACTATCGTAACCAAATACACTGAACCATCCTGCTTTCGATATCTTTTCATTACCTTTGTGGTTTGGTTATTTCAGATAACCTACATTAACAGATAATACAATCATTAACCCTCAATTAGCAACAATACAATGAAATCCATTCAAAAGTTATTCGTACTTAGTTTACTGTTCCTTAGTTTTATAAGCCTTCGTGCAGCAGAACCTCAGGTGATTGTCACCGCCAATAATGCCGACTGGCTCTATCAACTCAACGAAAAAGTTATTTTTAAAATTTCTGTTTTACAGGATGGCCAACCTTTACAAGGGGTTAAGTTAACCTACGAAATCGGTCCGGAAAAAATGCCGGTTACATTAAAAGGAAGTGTCGACCACAAGGATACGCCCATTGAAATCGAAGGTGGCACTATGAAAACCGGAGGTTTTTTGCGTTGTACTGCTACTCTGAATCACGAAGGTAAACAGTACAAAGGCATGGCTACTGCTGCTTATAGTCCGGAGACGATTCAACCCACCACTACATTGCCCGATGATTTTCTTGCTTTTTGGCAAAAAGCAATTGCCGATAATGCAAAAATACCGATGGATACACGGGTAGAACCGATGACCAACCGTTCGACCGATAAAGTGAACGTATATCAGGTAAATTTACAAAACCACAAAACCGGAATGCGTGTTTATGGAGTATTGTGTGTCCCCAAAGCACCCGGGAAATATCCTGCAATATTAAAAGTACCTGGTGCCGGTGTTCGTCAGTACAAAGGTGATGTAAAGCTTGCTGAAAAAGGAATTATTACTTTCGAAATCGGGATTCATGGTATTCCTGTTAACCTTGACTCTATGGTGTATGAAAATCTAAAAGCCGGTGCACTGCTTGGGTACAACTCCTTCAATCTGGATAACCGCGACGACTACTATTACAAGCGAGTGTATTTAGGATGTTTGCGTGCCAACGATTTTCTGTTTTCGCTACCCGAATTTGATGGCACTAATCTGATGGTAACCGGTGGTAGTCAGGGCGGTGCGCTGGCAATTACAACCGCAGCACTCGATAAACGTGTAAAAGCACTCACCTGTTTTTATCCGGCATTGTGCGATTTAACAGGTTATCTGAATGGCAGAGCCGGCGGTTGGCCACATATGTTTAGCCGTCCTGCAAATGCAACAAAGGAGAAAATTGCAACTTCTACCTACTACGATGTGGTTAATTTCGCACGTTTAGTTACTGTACCCGGATTTTATTCCTTTGGGTACAATGATGTAACTTGTCCACCTACTTCATTTTACGCTGCATTTAACAGTATTTCAGCACCTAAAACTTTTTTCATTGCTAAGGAAACCGGACATTTTACAACAGCTGAGCAACGTGCAAAACAGGAAGAATTTGTATTAAAATCGTTGAAGGTGATTAAATAGCAGGAATCAAAGCACGAAAATGCTATCATTTTGAACAAAAGTGAACCCTGCTTCTGTACATTTACGTTACTTTTACGGTGTTAAACATAGATTCTTACTTTCATGGAAATCCGTAATAAAAAGATTGGTCTGGTAAGTGCAGGTGCAGTATGCCTGGCTTCGGCAGCCGGCCTGGCACAGGCAGCAACTCCTGAAAAAGCCAACAACGCAGTTGATAAACCCAATGTGCTGTTTATTGCTGTCGACGATTTAAATACCTGGCTGAGTTGCCTGAACAGCTTTTCATCCACCAAAACCCCCAACATCGACAGATTGGCTTCGATGGGCGTGTTGTTTTCCAATGCGCATTGTCAGGCACCCCTCAGCGGACCTTCCCGGGCATCGGTAATGACGGGGCTGCGACCATCCACTACCGGAATTTACGGAATGATTGAGGATGACCTGATTCGAAAGGACAATTCTGCAACCAACGATATTATTTTCCTGCCGGAATATTTCAGCAATCATGGGTATCACACCATGGGCATCGGCAAACTCTTTCACACACATGCTCCAAAAGAAGTTCTGAAGGAATCGGGAGGCCGTGGAGGCGGTTTCGGTCCTTCACCTGCCAAACGGATTGTGTGGGATGGCGTGGGAAGTGCCGACCCGAAACGCTATGGGCGCACCGCCACCGACTGGGGCGCTTTCCCCGAAGTCGATTCGCTAATGCCCGACCACCAGTCGGCCAGCTGGGCTATTGAACGACTGAATCGCAGTTACGACCAGCCTTTCTTTTTGGGAGTTGGTTTTGTAAGGCCTCATGTTCCCTGGTATGTTCCCAAAAAATGGTTCGACATGCATCCGCTCGATAGCATCGAAGTGGTACCGTACAAAGAAGATGATTTAAACGACGTTCCCTCTGTGGCGCTTCAAATCAACGACTTACCCATGATGCCAACTACACAATGGGCTAAAGAAACCGGCGAATGGAAGAAAATTATTCAGGCCTACCTGGCGTGTGTAAGCTTTGTGGATTACGAAATCGGGCGTGTACTCGATGCCCTGGCAGCCAGCCAATATGCTGACAATACGGTGATTGTCCTTTGGTCGGACCATGGATACCGCCTGGGTGAAAAAGGAACCTTTGCCAAGCATGCCCTGTGGGAAACGGCGACCAAAGCGCCCCTGCTGTTTGCAGCGCCACAACTACCAAAAGGTAAAATCGTTAACTCGCCAGCCGAAATGTTGTCAATCTACCCCACCCTGCTGGAGCTGTGTGGACTTCCTGCCTATAACAGAACCGAAGGAAAAAGTCTGGTTGCTACCATGAACAGCACTAAAAATGATACGAAAGCAGTGGCTATCACTACCTATGGAATGAACAACCACTCTGTGAGAACCGATCAATACCGTTACATACGCTACGAAGATGGCAGTGAAGAATT
>JAVFAG010000079.1:7785-12780 GCA_034002585.1 Paludibacter sp. | reverse complement strand
ATTACGTCCGACGATGCAGGGAACGTGTGGCTGGCACTCGATAAAGGAATTGCCTTTGTTCAGACAAATTCAGTTTTGCAATTTATAAATTCTTTTGCACCACCGGTAGGAGCAGTGTACGATGTGGGATATGAATCTTCGACGGTTTACCTGGGAACCAATCAGGGATTGTTTGCCGGAACGTTCAAATCCGGAAGTGTTGAAAACCTTATCCCGTTCAATGAAATCAAAGGTCAGGTTTGGGATATCAGTAGTTATGATGGTCAACTGTTGATAGGGAATAATGATGCTACCTTCAGCATAAAAAATGGTAATTTGAAGCGTTTGTCGCCGGTTCAGGGCGGTATGTGTATGGCACGTGGCGTCATTCATGGTCAGGAGGTGCTGGTACAGGGAACCTATACTCAGCTTTGTGTATATCAACGTCGGGGAGGTGAATGGGTATTTATGCATACAGTCGATGGGTTTGTAAATCCCATACGTTACCTTGAAATTGATTATACCGGACGCATTTGGGCATCGCATCTGCATCAGGGATTATATGCGATACAATTGAAGCCTGATTTACGAACTATCGACGATTTGAAGGCTTATTCCTCTCTGGATGGCAAGACTAAATACAATATTAATGTATTTTCCATCAACAATCGTGTGGTATTTACCGATCATCATCGTTTTTACACGTATGACGATATTTCAGGAAAAATAATTGTGTATAATGAACTGAACGAAACCTTAGGGCTTGCATCACGGGCATACCGCATTGTGAAATTCAAAGCCGATACGTATTGGTTAATCAGGGACACTGAGGCTTCGTTGATCAGCATTAAGCCGGGTGCAACCAGGCTACTGGATGTGGTACATTATTCCGACTTTAAAAATCAAACAGTCGATGATTACCAGAATATTATACCTTTTGCCGATGATTGGTGCTTTATTACACTTGAAAACGGACTGGCATTGTACCGGTTAAATGCAGCCAGGTTAACTACCGGCAGACCAATTTGTTTGCAGTTGAAACAACTTACAATTTCAGATGCGAGAATGCAAAACCAGGAGTCATTGGATTTGACACAGGAAAAACCAGACATTCCCTATGTGAAAAATAATCTGACGTTTCAGGTATATTATCCCGATTATTCACAGATGAATAACCTGCGGTTTAGTTATTTGCTTGAAGGAAGGGATAAAGTCTGGACCGAACCTGTTGCCAGTACCCAAAAAGTGTATAGTTTTTTACCCTATGGTAAGTACCGGCTTCAAATTAATGTGTCCACAAGCAGTGGGCAGTACCTGTCTTCTTTAAGTTATGTTTTTGAAGTCGAACCTCCCTTTTACTGGAGCGTTCTGGCCCGTATTGTTTACATCCTGTTAGCATTGTTGTTTATATATGGTGTTTTTATAGCGATACGAAAGCGTTATCAGAAGAAGCACCTCGCTCTTCAAAAGGCGCAGGAAGAAGAACAAAAAAAAGAAATTGAGAAACGTGAACAGGAAATTGTAGCTCTGAAAAACGAAAAGCTAGAGGCTGAACTTACCCTTAAAAGCAAGGAACTGGCCGAATCCACCATGTCGCTCATCAACAAGAATGAGATGTTGGCACGTATCAAAGAAGAGGTAAGTCGTCAGAAAGAAGCGCTGGGCAGTCAGTATCCGAATAAATACTACGATAAACTGGTGCGTATGATCGATGAAAATCTAAGTTCGGAAGATGACTGGCTACGCTTCCAGGCAAATTTCGATCGTATTCATGAAAACTTCTTTCGAAATTTACACCGTGATTTTCCCGATCTTACGGCCAACGATCTTCGTTTTTGCGCCTATCTGCGCTTAAACCTATCCAGTAAAGACATGGCTCATCTGATGAATATCTCGTTAAAGGGGGTGGAGGTGGCCCGGTATCGAATACGAAAAAAAATAAACCTTCCATCTCATAAAAGTTTGACTGAATTTATGATAGAATTTAAGTGACACCGAATGGTCTGATTTAGGAAATGGTGTTGATTTAATAAATTGAAATACAACACTTAATGATGATTTTTTTGTTTGTTGTAGGGGTAAAAAGGGGTTCCCCTTTCCGGATTTTTTTTAATGTAGTGATGATATGGGGTTGAAAGATTTGCAAATCTGTTTGTTGATAGTCTATATTTGCCCTCATCAACAATACACCAAAAAACATGAAACACATTTTCCCCATTTTGTTTATTATTACTGTTTTTTTAGTTGCAGCCTGTACACCTTCAGTAAACAACACCGACGCTCGTCTTGATAAGCGTGTCGATTCGGTATTGCAACTGATGACTCTGGAAGAAAAGATCGGACAGATGGTATTGTATACCTCCGATTGGGATGTTACAGGTCCAACACTTCGTGAAAACTACCTTGATGATATTCGTAAAGGACATTGTGGAAATATCTTCAACGCACACACTGTAGCCTACACGCGTCAACTCCAGAAAATTGCGGTTGAAGAATCACGCTTAGGCATTCCGTTGTTATTTGGCTATGATGTAATACATGGCCACAAAACTATTTTCCCCATTTCGCTGGGTGAAGCGGCTTCGTGGGATACCACAGCTTTAGAGCTATCGGCTCGTGTGTCGGCCATTGAAGCAGCTGCTTCGGGACTCCACTGGACATTTGCTCCCATGGTGGATATTTCTGTTGACCCCCGTTGGGGACGGGTATCGGAAGGAGCAGGCGAAGACCCATTCCTGGGTTCGGTTATAGCCCGTGCCCGCGTTCGTGGCTTCCAGGGGCCGTCCAACGATTTATCGGATACGCTGACGGTGCTCGCCACTGTGAAACATTTTGCAGCCTATGGCGCTCCTGAAGCCGGCCGCGACTACAATACTGTCGATATGTCGGAACGGGTGTTTCGAAGTACCTACCTTCCACCGTATATAGCAGCCCTCGATGCAGGAGCACTCAGCGTGATGACTTCCTTCAACGAGCTCGACGGTGTGCCGGCAACCGGAAGTCGATATCTTTTAACTGATTTGCTGCGCAATGAACTTGGCTTCCAAGGCTTTGTGGTGACCGACTATACTTCGATCAACGAAATGGTAGACCACGGAGTGGCAGCCAACTTTGAAGAAGCTGGTTTGCTGGCTATCAATGCCGGAGTGGATATGGATATGCAGGGTGAGGTTTACTTCAACTTCCTGAAAAAACAGGTGGAAGAAGGGCTGGTGAGTGAAAAGCTGATCGATGAAGCTGTACGCCGCGTGCTGAAAGTAAAATTCATGCTGGGACTGTTCGACGATCCCTATCGCTATTGCTCTGAAGAACGTGAAAAACGCTATGTGTATGCACCTGAACATCTCGATGCAGCACTCGATGTTGCACGAAAATCGATGGTGTTGCTCAAAAATGATAATCAGCTGTTACCGCTGAAAAAGGGTGAAAAGATTGCTGTGTTGGGCGAGTTGGCTGCATCAACACGAGATATGCTTGGCTCGTGGAAAGCCGCCGGTGACTGGGATTTTATGCAATCGACTCTCGATGTCCTACGCGAATACAATGGTGAAAAAAATGTCATCTATGCCGAAGGTGCAAAAAAAATGGGTGACGACAGGAGTGGTTTTGCCGCAGCCTTATCCGCAGTCCGCAAGGCCGATAAAGTGGTGATGGTGATTGGCGAAGACTGGGACTGGTCGGGCGAAGCTGCCAGTCGTACCAGTATTCAGGTGCCCGGTGTTCAAACCGAACTGCTGGAAGCAGTGAAGCAGCTGGGTAAACCGGTGGTTGTAGTGCTCATGAATGGCCGTCCGCTTGATTTATCGCGCGAACATCTGTTGGCAGATGCTATACTCGAAGCCTGGTACCCGGGAACCATGGGTGGAAAAGCTATTACACAGGTGCTTTATGGGGAATACAATCCTTCGGGAAAATTGCCCATGACTTTTCCTGTGAACGTTGGCCAGGTGCCTCTTTATTATTATGCAAAAAATACCGGTCGGCCTATATATTTGCCTAATCCAAAATACAAATCGAGATACATTGATGCTCCCAACGATCCGCTGTACCCTTTCGGTTTTGGGTTAAGTTACACCCGCTTCGATTATTCAGCTCTGAAACTTGATTCAAATCAACTGACTGCCGATGGGCAACTAAAAGCATCCGTTACTGTTACTAATTCAGGTGCTTACGATGGGGTGGAAATTGTGCAATGGTACGTACGCGACCTGGTTGGAAGTGTAACGCGACCTGTCAAGGAATTGAAAGGCTTTAACCGTATAGAGCTTAAAGCCGGCGAATCGAAGGTCGTTGAGTTTTTACTTACTTCGGCACAACTTGCTTTCTACCGTAAGGATATGAGTTTCGGGACCGAACCAGGTGATTTTAAACTCTTTGTGGGAGGAAATTCACGCGATGTGCTTGAAGCTCCGTTTGTGCTGAAGTAATTTCTATCATAAAGTTAGTTGCAATGAAAAGAAGTTTAACAAATATATTCATCTTCCTTTGTGTGGTAATCCTTCCGCTTAAGGCTAAGACTTTTCATGTCCCTCAGGGAATGAAAGCCGATGCTTATCCAGCCCATGTAGAGCTCAGGTGGAAAAACAACACGGGTTTTACCTACGAAATTTTTCGTTCGGTGGAAGGTGCCCCCTTTGTACAATGTGGAGAAACCAGCTGTGATTATTTCCTGGATTTCTTTGGAAAACCGGTGACTAAACCAACTCCGTTTACCTATCGCTTGTTACCAAAGGGTTTGAAAGTCGACGAGCGAAGATTGAAAGCGCTTGAAATCAATGTACAGGTGAATCCTGCCAGCGACGATGCCCTGCGTGACATGCTCCAACGTTATACCACACGTTATTTCTACGACTTTGCAGAACCCACTACCGGCATGGCACGTGAGCGCAGCAACGATACCAACGGCGATATTGTCACAACCGGCGGAACAGGTTTTGGAATTATGGCTTTGGTAGCTGCTGCCGAACGGGGTTATTATCCCCGAAAGGATATCGTTCAACTCATTTCCCGCATGGT
>JAVFAG010000079.1:4506-7685 GCA_034002585.1 Paludibacter sp. | reverse complement strand
TGGTAGGGTACAGTTCGCATCATCCGGGGACTGAAGCCGATAACGGCACGGTATCGCCCACAGCTGCGCTTTCGTCGATAGTGTATACACCGGAAGAAAGCATGGAAGTACTTCGGTATTTGTATTACGAAAAAGGAAAACAATTGTTTGGAAAATATGGATTTTACGATGCCTTTAATCCGGGTATGCCCGAAGGACAACAGGTGGTTCGTAGTTACCTGGCTATCGATCAGGGTCCTATCGCTGTGATGACCGAGAATTACAGGAGCGGTTTGCTTTGGAAACAATTTATGCAACTTCCCGAAATACGACAAGGACTCGTCAACCTCGGTTTTTCATTTCCCTGATACGAATGTAATTCATACTAAATAAACCATTATAAAAACACAAAACATGAAGCAATTCAACTTAATTTTGATGCTATTTCTGTTGTATGGTACGGTACTCAGTGCTCAAAACCTGACGGTTCGGGGTACAGTGTACGATAAAACTACCAACGAAAGTCTGATTGGTGTCAGCGTACGTGTTGACGGCACCACCCTGGGTACAATTACCGACTTCAATGGGAATTACCAGCTTGAAAATGTTACACGTGGTGCACAACTGATTTTTAGCTATGTGGGAATGAAACCTGCCCGCCGGGAAGTTTCAGGAACCGCAACGATTGATGTTTACCTCGAATCGGAGACCAGGGATCTCGATGAAGTGGTTGTTGTAGGGTATGGTACCTCGCGCAAGCGCGACCTCACCGGATCGATAGTATCCATCAGTGGCGAAAGTCTTAAAACCTCTCCCGACTACAACCCTGTGAAAGCCTTACAGGGAAAAGTTCCCGGATTATTGGTTACCAATAGCGGTGCTGCAGGTGGTAGTCCGACAGTAAGGCTGCGCGGCGTGGCCACAACCTATGCCGACACTAAGCCGCTGTATGTAGTTGATGGGATGTTTATTGATAATATTGATTTTGTTAATCCCAATGACATCACATCTATAGAAGTATTGAAAGATCCCTCTTCATTGGCAATTTTCGGGGTTCAGGGTGCCAACGGGGTGATTATCGTAACCACCAAACGTTCCGAGTCGGGACGGATGAATGTGAGCTACGACGGTTATGCCGGGATGCAAACCCTTCACAACCGCGATCGGGTTTCGTTAACGAATGCCGATGATTTCACGATGCTGTACAACGAACAGCTCAAAAACGGGAATCCTTCAGCTACGCCCTGGGTAGGCGATTTGCTGGGTGGCGGTACCGACTGGCAATCACTGATTTTTCAAAATGCCCTCATTACCAATCACGGAGTAAGTGTCAGCAATGCGACCGATAAATCGAGTTCGGTATTTTCGCTGGGTTATTTCAAACAGGATGGTGTCGTAAAGTACAATGCCTATCAACGGTTCAACGGTCGCTGGGCAGGTGATTATGAAGTGGCGCCATTCCTTAAACTTGGTGGAAATGTAACCCTTAGCCGATGGAATTCGAATCCGGCAACAGCCAATGTGAGCAATGCGGTGCGTGCATTGCCTACTTATCAGCCCTATGCGCCTGTCGAAGATCATGATCCAAAGAACATAGGCAGCTATTACACGCCTTCGCCGGGTATCCAGAAAGACGTTGCTAATCCTGTTGCTGTGATGGAAATCAACAAGGGAAATACCCAAAGTTATGGTTATCGGACTGTTGGAAATGTATATGCCGATTTTAAATTCCTGAAGGATTTTTCCTTTAAAATTACCGGATACGGCGATGTAGGCATCAATCAGGGAAGTAGTTATTCTCCTCGGTTTGATGTAAATAATTCGACGACCAATTCATCACACAAAAGCGAAAAAACATCTTTCAGCCGATCGAATGCCGAATACACCAAGTACCAGGTGGATATGATTCTGAATTACGCGAAGAATGTAGCAGAACACCGTATCTCGGCCATGGCTGGTTACACAGCCCGTGTACAGGAAAGTCAGGGCTTCAGTACCGCTTCCGATACGCTGATCAATGCAAGCTACTGGACAATACCGGAAGATATGCGTATGCTGAGCCTCGGGTCGCCGCTGAACAAACGCAACGGAGACTGGTATGAAGCCGAATCCTTTATTTCGTACCTGGGACGTGTGAACTACAATTATGCCGATCGTTACCTGATGTCGGTTACCTTCCGTGCCGATGGTTCCTCTAAATTTTCACCGTCGAAACGATGGGGATATTTTCCATCGGTAGGTGTCGCATGGATTGCTTCTGAAGAGGATTTCTTTGCTCCGTTAAAGGAAACAGTGGATTACCTGAAAGTGAAAAGCTCGTGGGGGATGCTTGGAAATGATAAAATCGGAAATTACCTTTATTTCCCGACCATCAACCCGGTAGGACAGCAAATTATTGTCGATGGGAAAACCTATTATCTGCCCACTGTAAGCAATCTGGTGGATGAAAATATCCACTGGGAAGTAGTGAATGGTTTTGACCTTGGGATTGAAAGTCGCCTGATCGACAGCAGGATGACCCTGGAGCTGGGCTATTATACCAAAACCACCAACGATCTGCTGGCTTATGTGGAGCCCTCGGTATCGGTAGGTGCAGGATTTGAAATTACCAATGCCGGTTCCATTCGTAACAGTGGACTTGAATTTATCCTTGGGTGGAAAGATAAAATCGGGAAGTTGAATTATAATCTGAGTCTCAATGGAGCTACTCTTCACAACGAAGTGCTGGAATTGGGCAATCAGAACAATTACATTGTTTCGGGAACCTATCACCGCACGGCAGTGGGACATCCCGTAGGAGCTATTTTCGGTTATGTTCAGGATGGCATTTTCCAGACTCAGAGCGAGATAGATGCTGCACCAAAGACATCCTGGGTGTCGAAACCAGGTGATATCAGTTATAAAGATATTACCGGCGATGGACGCATTACCGATGCCGACCGCGATTTTATCGGGAGCACCATTCCTACTTTCACCTATGGTTTTTCAGTAGGATTAAATTACGATGCAATCGATTTTAGTATGGATTTTAACGGGCTAACAGGAACACATATTATTAACACAAAGAAACTTCCCTCCTTTGCACAGTTTAATTACTACACAGCGGCACTCAATCGCTGGCATGGACAGGGTACATCCACTACAGAACCTATTCTGGAAGCCTCGCGTTCGTACAACTATCTTCCTTCGACCAATCTGCT
>JAVFAG010000079.1:0-4406 GCA_034002585.1 Paludibacter sp. | reverse complement strand
CAGGCTTTTGGTGGAGTTCCTTATGTGGATAAGGTATTATCACAAACCGACAAAACTCCTGCACGTTCGTCACGTGAGCAAATTTGGGGACATATAGAGCGGGATTTGAAATGGGCAGTTCAATACCTACCCACCCGGCAGGTGTTAAATGCTGAAAATGGTTCCCGTCGTATTTCACAAAATGCTGCCCGTGCTGTACTTGCAAAAGTGTACCTTTATCAGAAACGCTGGTCGGACGTAACAGCCCAGACAGCTCTGATAATTTCTTCAGGGGATAACGACCTGACAACACCGTATGCCGATATTTTTTCCGAAGCCCGTGAATATGGTCCTGAATCGGTGTTTGAAGTATATTGCGAACGTCGACCATCGGAACAAATTAACATTGGCAGCCAGCACAACCAGATACAGGGCTTTCGTGGAATACCTAATCTGGGATGGGGTTTCAACTCGCCCAGTCAGGTGTTGATAGCCGCTTATGAACCCGGTGATCCCCGTAAGGCAGCGTCGGTGATACAGGATGGTGATACGCTCGATGGACGCAAGTCGAAGGCCGATGCAGCCTCCTATAAGTTCTTCAACCGCAAAGCCTATGTGCGATTGTCGGAACGGGAGTTATACGGTCGTGGATCCGACCCACAGGGCTATTGGTCGAATATTCGTATTATCCGCTATGCAGATGTATTGTTGATGCATGCCGAAGCATCGCTGGAAGCTGGCAATATTCAGGAAGCACTGGATAAACTCGAAATGGTACGGGCCCGTGCACGTGGTGGAAACAGCGCTGTTTTGCCACGGGTTACAACAACTAATGCCGCTGAGTTGCGTCAGAAAATCCGTTTCGAACGTCGCATTGAGCTGGCCATGGAGTGGGAACGCTTCTTCGATTTGGTACGCTGGGAGGAAGCTAAAGACGTGATTCCGGGATTTGTAGCCGGCAAACATGAATTGTTCCCCATTCCTCAAACCGAAATTGATAAATCGGAAGGGCTGGTGACTCAAAATCCAAACTATTAACATTATCCTATTTATCCATGCATAAGCTCGTTGTTTTTCTGCTTTTTTTTGCACTTATCGCTTGTAAAGACGATAAAGTGCCCACCATTGTCGTGGTGAAAAACGACGAGACCTATGCGCCTGATAAGGTCAGGACACTGATGGACAAATGGCAACGGGCGACATTCGGCTTTTTCTACCAGGGTGCATCGCCAACAGGATTGGCACTGGAAGGCAACGATAGAGGCGATGTGGTGACCACCGGAGGTACAGGATTCGGGATCATGGCGCTCATTGTGGGAGCCGAGCGGGGATACATTTCCCGTACCCAGGCAGCCACTCAGCTACAAAAGATTGTTCGTTTCCTGGGCAAAGCCGAACGTTTCAAAGGGGCATGGTCGCATTGGTACAATCCCGATGGAACGGCCCATCCTTTTGGAAATCAGGTGAAAACTGGTGATCTTATTGAAACTGGCTTCCTGATGGCCGGATTACTCACTGCACAGGAGTATTTTACACAAAATGAGAGCATTGAAAAGGAAATTCGCGATTCGGTGACATCCTTTAGTGCTACCGTCAACTGGAAAGCCTATACCAACAGCCAGGATGTTTTGTACTGGCTGTGGTATTCGCAGGATAACCGCTATGAATTACCTATCAGGGGATGGCACGAAGGTTGGATAACCTACCTTTTGGCACTGGCAGCGCCAGAACCTCACGCTATAAGCACATCTGTCTATGAAAATGGATGGAGCCGCAACGGTGGTGTCGTGTTTCCCTCCCGAAAATTCTATGGCTATGAATTGCCCATGGGCGAAGAGTATGGCGGGCCGATGTTTTTTGCACATTATTCATTTCTGGGTGTGGATCCGCAACGGCTCGAAGATCAGCGGGTTAATTACTGGAATCAGAATGTAGCGCATACGATGATCAATCGGCATTATTGTGTTTATGAGGCTCCAAAAGAGTTTAAGTACGGTGTGTCCGATTGGGGACTAACGGCCTGTTACGGTGCCCGTCCACCGCTTTGGAACTACAGTGCACGTTCGCCCCGCAACGATGATGGGGTGATTGCACCTACTGCTGCGCTAGGCTCGTTTCCCTATACGCCTTTTTACAGTACACAGGTATTGATGAGGCTCGACGAATATCCGTTGGCACATGGTACGTATGGTTTTGCCGATGCCTATAGTCCGGGTACTTCCACTTCTGAAAAGAAACACCTGGCGATTGATCAGGGTCCTATTGTGGTGATGATGGAGAATTACCGAAGTGGACTTATCTGGAATCTGTTGATGAAAAGTGAAATTATTCAACGGGCACTGCAGCGGGCAGGAGTAAAAGAGCGTCCCGCCTATGCAGATGGTTTTGTACGGGTAATGTCCAATATTGCAACTAATGAATACGATTTAATTAGACATCCCGATCGGGGAATTTACGAAATCGATTTATTTTCGTCGGTTAAGGGCCAGGCCCACCTGCAGTTTAAAAATGCAGATGGTGTGATGGCTAAAGATACCACATTTGCTGTTAATGCAGGTGAACATCGGTTTTCGATGGGAGTTAATAGTAAAGTAATTAGTGGCAAACGTTACACGGTTACATTAACGACACCTTCGGGTGCCGCTTCAGTACTTACCTTACGATTACGATAAAATTTTTTCAAGTATATTAAACAACAATCTATTTCAAGTATTAATTCCTTAAATTATCTGATTTATGAAACAAATTTTTACTTTTTTGGCGATGATACTGCTTAGCAGTTTCCTTGCAACAGGTCAGCAATTGCAGACTTTTGTGCTCGATGATTTTGAAAACGGTCAGGTGAACTTCACCGAAACAGTGAACATTAACCCTCCGGCACATTTCGATGCAGATATTGTGGATAATCCTGTGAAAGCAGGGTTGAACACCAGTAACAAAGTATGGCGCTGGAGTCGTTTCGATGCCGAAGCGGATAACAAGGTGTGGGCTGGTTTTTATTCTGTTCTGAAAAATGAAATTCCATCAGGATATCACCGGATTGAAATTAAGTACCTCCGTACTAATGCTACTTCACAAATTAAAATCAAACCCGAGGGAGCAGTTACCAAAGAACTTGCTTCCGAGGCCCCGGCTTCAAAAACCAATGAATGGGAAGTGATCCAGTTTGATATCTACAAAGCCGGAATAAAAAACATTCGGGTATTCGGATTTTTCCCGGACTTTTACGAGCCAATCAATCCTAATGCTGTAGTGTATGTGGATGATATTACAATTGTTTTCGATCCATCGGTAATACCTCCTCCGCCCCCGACTTCAATCACATTGTTTGAAAACAGTGCCAGCGACCGTTTCCACGATCAGAGTTGGTCGTTCAAATCGGGAGGAAGTACCCTGGTACAGGAACATTGGGAAGGACCAGCTGTACCAAACGGAGATAAACTTCCTGCGGTAACCACACCGGTGAAAAGTGCCCCGAATGCGTTAAAGCTGCAGTGGAAATCGGTGGAAGGTGGTGACTGGGGAGCATTGGTAGCTTCTCCGGGATGGACAGTACACGACGTACGCACTATGAATAACTTCCATATGTGGGTAAATAGTCCGGTGGCCATGACTGCAGCAGAAATGCCGAAGTTGTACTTTGAAGCTTCGGCTGGAAATCCTAATAAAACAGGAAAAATCAATATGGGTAATTACCTGAATGCATTACCCGCCAATACCTGGACAGAAGTTATCATTCCCCTGGCCGATTTCTGGGCTGCCGATGCTGCTTTCACTAGTCAGGAATTTGTAAAAGGGTTGTTCTTCGGACAAAATGCTGCCGACAATGTGGAACACATTTTATATGTTGATGATCTCAGTTTTAAAAAAGTAGTTCATCCTGCTCCTGTGAAATTGTTTGACAACAGTGCCAACGACCGTTTCCACGATCAAAGCTGGTCGTTTAAGGAAGGTGGAAGTACACTGGTTCAGGAACATTGGGAAGGACCGGCTGTTCCTAATGGTGATAAACTTCCAGCGGTAACTGCTCCGGTGAAAAGTGCACCCAATGCGTTGAAGCTCCAGTGGAAATCGGCCGAAGGTGGCAACTGGGCCGCTTTAGTTGCATCGGTAGGATGGACAGCTCACGACATTACCAATATGACTCATATCCAGTTCTGGTTTAATTCACCGGAAGAAGTACCAGGTTCTGTTTTGCCCGAAATCTATCTTGAAAGTCACAGTGGTAATCCTAAAACAACCGGAAAAGTGGCGTTGGGTAACTACATTTCAAAGTTGGAAGCAAATGTTTGGACGGCAGTTAAAGTGCCATTGGCCGATTTGTATGCCGGGGCTCCAACATTTACTGCTAAGGATGTTGTAAAAGGAGTATTCTTTGAGCAAAATGCGGCAGATAATATTGAGCATACCTTGTACGTTGATGAAAT
>JAVFAG010000078.1:0-13157 GCA_034002585.1 Paludibacter sp. | reverse complement strand
AATGACTTCTTTCAGATTTGCAGTCGCCTGCAACACCCTTGTCAATCGCTAATGTTTCCTATCAACTCGGCACATACAGGAACTTGCATCCTGTTAGCTTAATACCATGCCCGACATACCAAAAAAGGCGCTCCGTTTATTCGGGCGCCTTTTTTTGATATCGTTTATACCCTATTCTTTCAATCGTAACAGTTCAGCAAATTTACTCTTAAAAATGGTATTTTCCATAAATCCTGTAAATTGTTCTGCTCCGGGGCCATACGCATAAACCGGCACCAAAATGCCTGAATGACCTTTGGTTGAAAACAAGGCCTTGTACTCATGATTTTGTATTTTACCATCCGTCAACGACATTCCTCCTGTTTCATGATCAGCAGTTATCACCACAAGTGTGTTTCCATCAGCTTTGGCAAAATCAAGAGCTGCTTTAATGGCTTTATCAAAATCTATCATCTCGTTAGCTATACGTTCGGCATCGTTGCTATGACCAGCCCAATCGATCTGCGAACCTTCCACCATCAGAAAAAAGCCCTTCCGGTTCTTGTTTAGTAATTGAATGGCGATAGTTGTTGCATCAGGAAGGAAATTTCCCCTTTCAGGCATTGCAGGTGGATGATCCTCATAGAGTAAACCGGCCACCTTGCCACCTTTTACCTTTTTAAGTTCACTCATCGATTCAACAACCTGGTAATTCTTTCCTTTAAGTTCGGAAACTAAATTTCGGTCGTCGCTGGTGCGATTTACAAAATTTTTCATGCCTCCACCAATAAAAAGATCAATATCGACTTTTAAAAAGTCTGCAGCAATGGCTTCGTACATGTTCCGGTTGACCTGATGCGCTACAAAACTGGCAGGAGTAGCATGGGTAACCCCACACGCAGAAACAATTCCTGTTGCCAGATTATTTTTTTCACTCAGGTGCAGTATACTTTCCACAGCTACCGAATCAGGATTCATTCCTATCATTCCGTTTTTAGTCTTCACACCAGTTGCCAGTGCTGTCCCACCAGCTCCCGAGTCGGTTGTAAAATGACTGGCCGAATAGGTTTTTACCAGTCCTATATATTTCAGTGATTCTATCGCTAAAGGTTCTTTGCTCTTCACCATCCCGGCATATGTTTGAGCCACACCCATCCCATCACCAATTAAAAAAATTACGTTCTTCGGATGTTTAACTGCCATCAGTGGAAGCATCAACAACAAGAACGTAGTCAATACGAAAAAAAGTTTACGATTCATATGATTACATTTTTAGTCAACATTCTTTATTCCATTAAATTCAGGAGGCCTTTCAACTCTGACCGTACCCGCCTTAAACGCTCGGCCACCTCCTGTTGTTTGGACACAGCATCTTTTTTCTGACTCATCCTGGTACGAGCTCCGTCGAGGGTCAGTTTTTGATCATTAACCAGGTACATAATCTGTTTCACCACAGCAATATCCTCAGTGGTATAAAAGCGGGTTCCCCCTTTGTTGCGCCGGGGCTTCAGCTGTTTAAACTCCTTCTCCCAAAATCGCAGATTCGACTGATTGATACCCACCAATTCAGCCACTTCAGAAATTGAATAGAAATGTTTCTCCATTCTTATACTGATTTATTTATAAATCTTCAAACGCTGTCCAGCCTTGATCATCGAGCCACG
This sequence comes from Paludibacter sp., assembly GCA_034002585.1. Lineage (GTDB taxonomy): Bacteria > Bacteroidota > Bacteroidia > Bacteroidales > Paludibacteraceae > Paludibacter. Next base: position 11,514 of record JAVFAG010000078.1, on the reverse strand, counting down.
TATATTGTTCCATTGTTTAATTTTGGTAACCGACACACCGTAACGGGCAGCTATTCCGCCCAGGGTCTGACCACTACGCACTTTATGATGGATAACATTACCTCCACCAGTAGAAACTGACGATTTGATTGCAATTTCGGTCCGACGGTTATTGATCAATGAATCAGCCCTATAATTGGCAATTGAATCGATTCTGTCAATAAACTTACCTGTCATATTCATAGGAAGAGTAACCGCATACGGGCGCTGATCTCCCGGAATTATATCGCGGCGATACTGAGGATTCATCACCCGTAGTTGTTCAATAGGGAGATTGAGCACCCCGGCGATTTGTTCCAGGTGAATACGCTGACGAACCATAATCGTATCGGCCACTTTAGGAAATTCAATGGCCGACTTGCAAATATTATGGGTTTGAGCATAATGCATAGCGTAGTTAGCAGCAATAAAAATGGGCACATAACCCCTGGTTTCAGCAGGTAAAAACGGATAAATGGTCCAATAATCCTGTTTACCTCCGGCACGGCGGATGGCTTTATTGACATTTCCCGGACCGCAATTATACGCTGCAATAACCAGGTGCCAGTCGCCGTAAATTGCATACAAATCCTTCAGATACTGTACAGCGGCATTGGTCGACTTATAGGGATCCATACGTTCATCTACCAGGCTATTAATTTCGAGGCCATACATTTTCCCGGTACCCACCATAAACTGCCACAACCCGGCAGCACCAGCTCTGGAGTAGGCAGTTGGTCTCAGGGCCGACTCAATTACAGGAAGATATCTCAGCTCAAGTGGAAGTTTTGCTTTCTCAAGAGCATGATCAAAGATTTTAAAATAATAATCGCCTAATCCCAACAGATGACCAAGCTGTTTACGACGACGCACAGTATATAAATCAACAAACGAACGTACATAGGAATTAAAAGGCATTTCCATAACGCAGGGCATACGTTGGAGGCGAAGATGAATTATAGAATCGGACACCTGTGGTACTTCCAGAGTAGTATCGCAATCGGTTTGTTTAATTTGGGTCAGTAACCAGTTCGACGACATATGGTCGAGTGCATAGGTAAATTCATCCGGAACAGCTATTGAATCGTTAGCACTGGTTGTTCGCGAACTGACAGCACCTAAAAACTGTGCATGTAGCAGTATGCTCTGAATCAAAACAAAAAACAATATAAAACTTTTTTTAATTCCCATTCATCTCAAAATTTTATGCTTCCGGTCAATCCATATGTATAACCGGAAGAGCTTGTATATGAATATTGTTGCTCGCGTCGCACCATAGGACGTACACGCATCGACAAGTCGGAACTGATGTCGAAGTCGGCAAGGTGAGCATCCACAAAAGCATCAATAATTGTCAACCCGTAGTAAGCAATAGATATAATCACTGTCAGGTCGCGGTAATACCGTGATTGATCCATCCCTGATTTTAACAAACCTGTAAATGCCTGTCGGCCACCAAAACTCTCTATTGTTCGTCCTTCTGGCAATAAATCAAGATAGCTGTTGGTAGCATCGTCGGTATCTGTAATATCGAGGTACCCGTTTTTGTACGACACATAGCGGTTCGAGTTCCAGTTAATTGCGTAATAACATCCCAGGAAACCTGCATACACAATTGGTAATTTCCAGTATTTCTTATTCAGAATTTGTCCGTATCCAGGTATAGCCGCTCCCCACCAAATTACTTTTGATGGCTCAGCCAATGTTGCAGCCCGTTCCGTTGTATCGGCAGGCAAACGCTCTTGCGTTGTCTGAGCACCAAGCGTAAGGCAACAGCCAAGTACCAGGGCCAATCCCTTCAATCGTATACTAGGCAAAACGGTCATCCCCCAATTGAATCGAACAACTCCATCAACCTCATCAACTCATCATCGTTATCAAAACGGATGGTGATTTTCCCTTTGCCTTTGGCATCGGAAGCAAGATGCACGTTGGTATCCAACAATTCCGACAACCGCAGCTTCAGTTCATCGTACTCCCGAAGTGATTCTCTGAGTGGCTTCCGGGGTTTTGAAGGATCCAACGAAGGTGCGGGTTGAGATTTTTCCTCCTCAAAAGAACCTGTTTCGGAATACTGACGCACCATATCTTCAACCCTGCGTACCGAAAGCCCGCTTTTTTGGATGGCCTCGTACAAATGCAACTGAGCCACTGGGTCGTTCAGACCCAGAATTGCCCGTGCATGTCCCATATCAATTCTTTTATTTTTAATACCGATTTGAATTTCAGCAGGAAGTTTCAGCAAACGAAGGTAGTTAGTGATGGTAGTACGTTTTTTTCCTACACGCTCGCTCAATTTCTCCTGAGTAAGCTTATAATCTTCAATAAGCCGGTTGAATGAAAGCGCAATTTCAATGGCGTTGAGGTCTTCCCGTTGGATATTCTCAATCAGTGCCATTTCCATAACCTGTTCATCTTCGGCCGTTTTTATATAGGCTGGTATCGAAGTTAATCCAACTGCCTTTGATGCACGATACCTTCGCTCACCCGCTATAATAAGGTACGTTCCATCGTTATTCTTCCGTAAGGTAATGGGGGAAATAACTCCCAGTTCACGGATGGAAGCCGCAAGTTCCTCCAGGGTTTCCTCGTCGAAATGCGAACGGGGCTGATTCGGATTCGGCATTATTAGATCAAGATTCACATCGTTGATAGATGAAGAACCCGACGTTGAAAAATGCCCGGTATCGATTAAGGCGCCCAGACCTTTTCCCAGTCCTGTAGTTTTTGCCATTAGTACCGTTTTTAGCTGTTTTTGTCAATAAGTTCATTTGCCAGGTCCATGTAGTTTGAGGAGCCCTTCGAATCGGCATCGTACATGATAACAGGCTGACCATAGCTTGGAGCTTCACTCAGGCGAACGTTTCGATTAATCACCGTTTCGAAAACCATTCCCTCGAAATGTTTTTTTACCTCGGCATACACCTGATTAGCCAGGCGTAGTCGATTGTCGTACATCGTTAGCAAAAAGCCTTCAATTTCGAGGTTCATATTCAGTTTGCTCTTTATAATTTTAATAGTATTCAGAAGCTTACTGATTCCCTCCAATGCAAAATATTCGCATTGTACGGGTATAATCACCGAGTCGGAAGCTGTCAATGCATTAACAGTAATGAGCCCCAGCGACGGGGAACAGTCAATAAGGATAAAATCGTAATCAGACTTCAACGGATGAAGTAGCCGTTGCATCACTTTTTCACGATTATCCATATTGAGCATTTCGATTTCGGCACCCACCAAATCAATGTGTGAAGGGAGAATATACAGATTTTTGACATCCGTGGTATGAATTGCTTTTTGCGTTGGAACTTCGTCAATCAGGCATTCGTAAATGGTAAACTCAAGTGTGCGGATATTTACACCCAACCCCGACGAGGCATTCGCCTGAGGATCCGCGTCCACTAAAAGTACTTTTTTACCCAATGTAGCGAGAGATGCAGCCAGGTTGATAGCCGTGGTGGTTTTACCAACGCCGCCCTTCTGATTGGCTAAAGAAATAATTTTGCCCATAGAATCAGTATGTTGCTTTTTTAGTTTTTGATAGCTTAATACCGGGCAAAGATAAGAAAATAAATCTTAACTACAGGCACAAAAAAAACCTCTTAGCTATAAAAAAAACCTAATAAAGTAATGAGGACAAATCAACTTACACCCAAACAAAAAACACCTCAGAAAATAGTCCAGGCTAATGAAATAATGAAATTGCTTGTGGGTACGGGCATATTCCGGATACCTGTCTGGCTGCGAAAGAGCGCTTCGGCATCCTTTATCACATTCATTTTGGCTTCGACTGAAAACATTACTATATCAAGTGCAGCACCCAGTTCAACATCCACCTGCGATTCCTTAAAATCCTGCAGCAAATTGGCAGCCGAAATCTGTTGGGAGGTAAGATTTTTAAATTCAAGCGTAGAACCCGCATTCATAATGAATTTCGGTCCGCCAAAAATCCGCAGGGCAGCAATCTTCAGATCAAGCAACTTGTACCCCAGAAACACCGGCACAACTACCGTACTGATATCCATATAGGTTTCCACATTTGTCATCTCACCTCCAATCATTACATCTACCATATCGTATTCCTTCTTTTGAATAGAGTACAATATTTCGGGCTGAATATAGAATTTGTTGATGTACGCCCTTGCAAAGATACCTGCATGAAAATTATTCTTCATTTCAGATTTTACATTCTCCAGGGTATAGCTACGATCGCCAATCATATTCAGATTGTTGAAACCAAGCGAGGAATTGTAACCGGCCTTGATGCCTAAATCGAACTGAGCATTTGCCACCATCACAGCAAACAGTAAAATAAGGATACTAACTGTACGATTCATAATAAGTGTTGTTTATTGTTGGATATACTACATAACTAACGCAAAATTACAGTATTTGTTTGTATATTTTTTTATCTTTGCATGATTTTTCTCTCTGGTGAAATTGAGCCGGGAAAAGATACGAATCAAAATAGTTAGCCGGGACAAACTTCCTTACAGGAAACATCCGGCAGAATACAAAAAAGACACTTACCACATGAAACGGGCAATTTTTCCGGGAAGTTTCGACCCTTTTACGATTGGACACTATAGTATAGTGCAACGGGGACTCCATATTTTTGATGAAATAATTATTGGAATCGGGCACAATCAATCCAAAAAAACCTTGTTTTCAGCAGAGAAAAGACTCCAAATCATTCAGGATGCCTTTGCCGGAGAACCCCGGGTTAAAGTACTTATTTACAACAGCCTGACCATCGACTTTGCCAAAGAAGCAGATGCGGCCTTTATCCTCAGAGGACTACGTACGGTTGCCGATTTTGAATACGAACGAACCATTGGCGATACCAACCGGATTATTTCAGGGGTGGAAACAGTCATTTTGTTTACTGAAGCGGCTTACGCTCACATTTCATCAACTGTGGCACGTGAGCTCATGTCGTATGGAAAAGATATCAGTGCCTTTTTACCTCCCAATGTTAAAATATAAATCCCTTTGAGTTGAACAGTTGTTAAGCTTTGTCCAGACACCAATTAAGACGTTGAAGACAAGCTCTAAGCAGTATACAGTATTCATTATGAAAAAATTTCTTTCCAGTTGCCTGATTGTTTTTCTTATTACAGTTGCTCCAACCAGCGCTTCCAACACCACAGGTAAAACTTTCACTATCAGCAAAAGTCTGAGTATTTTCAATTCTGTACTCCGTGAATTAGACATGTACTATGTGGATAGTTTGCAGCATGAGAAACTGGTCAAAACAGCACTCGACAACATGCTGGCCACTCTCGATCCCTATACGGTTTACATTCCTGAAAGCGAAACCGACGACATCAGCTTCATGACTACCGGCGAATACGGGGGTATCGGTTCCATCATTACAAAAACCCGTGATGGCATTTGCATTGCCGATCCCTATGAAGGAATGCCGGCACAGAAAAACGGATTGCGGGCTGGCGACATCCTCCTGGAGATCGATGGAGAATCGACAGATAGGATGACGGTTTCGGAAGCAAGTTCTAAACTAAAAGGAACACCAAACACCGAAATCAAACTGAAAGTGAAACGCTATGGACAGAAAAAGTCCATTGTAAAAACCTTTCAACGCGAAAAGATTGTTATTCACCCGATTACATATTCCGAAGTCGTAGCACCGGGAATTGCCTATATTCTGCTAAGCGACTTCACTGAAAATGCAGCCATTGAGCTTAAAAACACTTTACGTGAGATGACTACACGCCAGGGAGTTCATTCGCTTATACTCGACCTGCGAAATAACGGAGGCGGTTTAATCGATGAAGCAGTGAAGATAATGGGCTTTTTTGTACCCAAGGGAACCGAGATTGTGAGCACCCGCGGTAAAAGTGCACAATCGTCGTATTCCTACAAAACCACGGTTGAACCCACCTTTCCGGATATGAAGATAACGATGCTGGTAAACAGCGCCTCGGCATCCGCCTCCGAGATTCTTGCAGGAGCTTTACAAGATCTCGATCGCGGAGTGGTCATTGGCGAAAGAACCTTTGGTAAAGGATTGGTTCAAAATATTCGCCCGGTTGGCTATGGAGGTCATGTGAAAATTACGACTGCAAAATATTATATTCCCAGTGGCAGATGTATTCAGGCCATTGACTATGCTCAGCGCGATGAAGAAGGACGCATCACCAAGGTGCCCGATAGCCTGACGAATACTTTCCGCACACAAATGGGTCGTATTGTAAAAGATGGAGGAGGTATTATTCCCGACTCCATCACCAGCGACAAGCGGACACTCAACATTGCCTATTATATTTTTGCTCAGAATTTATACTTCGACTATGCCACCCGGTTTGCTGCCAACAGGACATCAATCGGACCCGCAAAAACGTTTCGGTTAAGCGATCAGGAGTTCGAAGAGTTCGCCCGCTTTCTCGACGAAGTGAAGTTCAGCTACACGCCCCAAACCAAGAAATATTTTGACGATTTGTATAATTTTGCCAAATTCGAAGGCCTCGACAAAGAAGCAGCTACCGAGTTTGAAGCTTTAAAAGCGAAGTTACTTCCTGACACAAAAGTTAAATTGTACGAACACCGCAGCGAAATTGAAGAGCTGCTCAGTGCTGAAATAATTAAAAGGTATTATTATCAAAAAGGAGTCATTGAATTCTCGCTGCAGAATGACACTGATCTACAGGCAGCTATTCAGATTCTTACCAATCAGGAGTTATACACTCATTTCTTTCAAAAAGAAATACGATTACAGTGAAATCAGTTCACCGGAGTTATCATTTCATCAGGCACCAGATCACGGCATTTCATTCAGGAGGACATGGCGTGCACTCGCCTTACCTGTTTGATTTTATACAGAATGTAATCAGCGAAAAGCATCCCTATTACTGTTTTGAGTCGATAGAAAAGTTGCGCAAAGAGCTCCTGGATGATAGTCGTACTGTGAGCATTATAGATTGGGTAACAGGCAGCAACCGACAGAAAACCATCGTTGCGCTTGCTTCCGGAGCCCTCAAACCGACACGTCAGGGACAATTATTGTTTCGTATCTGTGCACACTATTCGTATAAAAAAGTACTCGAACTGGGCACCTCACTGGGCATTACAACCCTATACCTGGCAGCTGCCGATAAAAAAATCAACTGCATCTCAGTGGAGGGCAGTCCTGAGCTGGCAGCAAAGGCCAATGAACTTCACCAGTCAGCCGGAGCTTCCAACATTCAGATTAAGATGATCAACCCCGACTCTCATTTAACCTGGGTGTTGGAAGAAGCAGGCACACAGGATCTGATTTTTATCGATTCCAATCATCGGCACGAAGCTCTGAAAAATTATTTCAATCTGTGCGTAAACTTTATACACTCCAATTCCATTATAGTAGTCGATGATCCCTACTGGTCGGAAGGAATGACCCGCGCATGGCAGGAAATCAGGAAACATCGAAAGGTTACATCCACCATCGACCTTTACGAAATGGGCATCGTTTTTTTTAATCCTGAATTTGGCCGACGAAACTACAGGATTCGATTTTAAAACACAAATTATGAAGATATACACCAAGACAGGAGACGACGGACATACCGGTTTAATTGGCGGCACCAGGGTTTGGAAAAACAATCCCCGCATTGAAGCATATGGAACAATTGATGAGTTAAATGCGTTCACAGGCAATCTGTGTGTGCAGGATATTCCGGAAGAAGTTCAACAGTTCCTGAAAAAAATTCAGTTTCAGTTGTTTACATTGGGTTCCAATTTGGCTACCGACCTGGAAGCAACTTCGCTAAAAGCAGCTTCAGTAGTTACTGAAGATGATATTTTACGGCTGGAATCAGAAATTGATCGCATGGATACTTTTCTGCCTCCACTACAATATTTCGTACTTCCCGGAGGTACAGCCGCAGGGGCTTCGGCCCATATCTGCCGCACGATAACCCGCAGGGCCGAACGTCGGGTGCTTGATTTACAGGCATCGGGCATGGCTGTAGAGCAACTTATTGTGAAATACCTAAATCGCCTTTCCGACTATTTCTTCACACTGTCACGCTATGTCGTTGTAAATAAAGGAGTTGAAGAATTTTTCTGGAAACACGATAAATAATCAAAATATTTTCTATTTTTGCAGACCATTAGAGAAATGTTAAATCCCGGATTATCAAATTAGTATTGAATATGTATTGGACACTAGAACTAGCCTCAAAGATTGAAGATGCTCCCTGGCCTGCAACCAAGGACGAGCTGATTGATTACGCCATTCGTTCGGGAGCCCCGCTGGAAGTAATTGAAAACCTGCAGGAAATTGAAGACGAGGGAGAAATCTACGAAACGATAGAAGACATCTGGCCTGACTATCCCAGCAAGGAAGATTTCTTTTTTAATGAAGAAGAATACTGATTTTTTCTATCTCAGACAATTTTCAGGGTATTTTTCAGTTAAAATAACAGACAGGCACAGCTATGCACCGTCATAACTGTGCCCGGTTTTTTGAGAGCTACCCATGAAAAGAAACTTAATTTTCATCTCCATATTGCTATTTACCCGTCTTACACTGGTTGCTCAATTCGATGGCCAGGTGAGTCAGTACATGCTAAATGCTCCGGGCTTCAATCCGGCAGCAATAGGTCGGGAGGGTATGCTTGATGTTACGGGACAGCACCGGCTGCAATGGATAGGAATGCCCAACGGGGGAACCACTACCTGGTTCAATCTGCATACTCCTTTAAAAATCGGTGACGACAAACACCGTGTCGGGATACGTTTCGGCAACGACAGGGTGGGCTTGTTTACCAATCAGGGATTTCACCTCCAATACGCCTACCGTTTAAAAGTGGGTAAAGGAAATTTACAATTAGGCATTCAGCCAGGATTTCTGAGTGTGGGTTTCAGTGGCGACAGCGTACGTATGCCTTCCAATCCAACCAGCGAGTACCACGACACCGGAGCCGATCCGGCCATTCCTACTTCAGCTCTTCAGGGACTGGGCTTCGATCTGGGAGCAGGAGCCTGGTACACTCAGGGCAATTTATATGCAGGTATTTCACTTTCTCATTTTAATGCACCCGTGATTACCTGGAGCGATACTCAGGATTTTACTCCGGCATCTACCTTGTATTTTACAGGAGGATACGAAAAAGCCTTACGTAATCCCTTGTATGTGCTTAAACCATCTGTACTTGTACAAACCGATTTTACCACATTGATGGCTGAACTATCGCTTCTCGGATATTATAAACGGCAGTATTGGGGCGGTATTTCTTATCGCATAGGGAATGCTGTGGTAGTGATGGCAGGGCTCACCGTAGCCAACGGACTGGCCATTGGATACTCCTTCGACATCCCTGCTTCGCCCATTATTCGTGCAACCTGGGGCTCTCATGAAGTGATGCTTTCGTACCAGCTGGATGTAAATACCGGTGGTGGAGGTCGACGGAAAAACTACAAAAATGTACGAATACTTTAACGGATATAGACTAAAATACGCATTTCGACGTTTTTAAAGAAAAAATTGATTGTATGAACAAATTTTTTGTTGTAATTACATTCCTTCTGGCACTGTATTCCTGTAATCGTCCTGTTGGTGAAGTTACCACGCGGGCTAACTCATCAAAAGCAGGTTTTTCAGATCCTAAGCCCTACGGAATGCAGCTAATCAAGAAAGGTACTTTTATGATGGGGACCCATCATTCCAATAGTCTTTTTGCAGGACGCGATGCTGCACGGCAAGTGACCGTCGAATCGTTTTACATGGATGAATCCGAAATAACCAACGACCAGTACCGTCAGTTTGTGCTTTGGGTGCGCGACTCTATCGCTTACCGTGAGCTTATAGCTGCCGGACGTACCGAATACGAAATCGACGACCCCGATAGTGACTCCATCCGCATTCGCTGGTCGCAGCGTATCCGCTGGAACGACCGCAACGAAGACGTGCAGGAAGCATTATCCACTCTGTACTATCAGGGAAACGACGACTTGGGAACACGCCAGCTGAACGCTGCACGGATGATTTACCGCTACCGGGTGTTTAATTTCGAACAGGCTGCACTGCCCCGTAATCAGTTTAATTACCGCACCAATTCGTATCCGGAAGGAGCTTACGTGGAGATTGACACTGCCTTTTTCAACGAACAGGGACATATCGTCAATCAGACTATCCGCCGTAAACTTACCTCGCGAAAAGACTTTTATTCAACGAAAATTATTAATGTATATCCCGATACCCTCACCTGGATCAACGACCTACGTTTTTCATTCAACGATCCGCGGATGAAAATGTATTTCAGCAACCCTCAGTATTCCGATTACCCGGTAGTAGGTGTAAGCTGGGAACAGGCCGAGGCTTTTTGCCACTGGCGCACGATGATGTACAATAACTCTCACAAAATTAAGGGTGAACCTTTCCGTTTACCTACTGAAGCCGAGTGGGAGTTTGCAGCCAAAGGACGTGAACGCAATGCCACCTATCCCTGGAAAGGCAATTCCTTATTCGATGAAAAGAAAAACTGCTACCTTGCCAATTTTAAGCAGGCCCGGGGAAACTACGTAACCGATGCAGGAGTAACCACTAAACCAGTGAAATCCTATAAAACAGTAGTAAATGCGAATGGTTTGTTCGATATGGCCGGTAATGTAGCCGAGTGGACTTCAACAGCTTACTTTAGCACTTCTGAGAGTGTCAGCTCCGATCTTAATCCGGCTTTCGGATACAATGCCAAAGCCGACGATCCGATACACATGAAACGGAAAGTGGTTAAAGGAGGTTCGTGGAAAGATATACCATATTATTTACAAAGTGGTGCCCGCACCTACGAATATCAGTTTGAAAGCCGTCCCTACATAGGATTCCGCTGCGTGCGTTCCTACAGGGGTGATGTAAAATAACGCAAATGAAACAATCATGGTAGAAAGATTAAAACGATTAGGATCAGTTCAGATACCTGTCAGAGAAAGAATATTTAATGCCGGATATGGTTTGGGCGCTTCGGTGGTAATTCTGGGAGCCCTGTTTAAATTGCTGCATTGGGATTATGCCAACGAAATGCTGATGATAGGTATGTTTACTGAAGCCATCATTTTCGCAGTGAGCGCGTTCGAGAAACCATTTAAGACCTACGAATGGGACCGCATTTTTGATTTTGAAACCGGAAAAATTGATTTAAAACTGGATGGTTTGGCTAACTCCGGCAACGGTGCTACTCCTGCTGCTCCAGCATCGTATCCAACTCAGGCTGCAACAGGAGCTGAGAGTGCGATGGCTCCCCTTCGTCAAATCGATGGTTTGAGCGATGCCGATGTGGATCGATTGAGCAAGAGCATCCAGCAACTGGCCAAAACAGCTGAACAGTTACAAACAATTGCTGCTTTCTCGCTGGAGACAGAACGGTTCTCAGAGAGCATTCAGCATATCTCACAAAATACAGCCCGCTATGCCGAAAGCCAGGAATCGTTAGTAGAAGCTACCGGTAAGCTTCAGCAGATTTACGAACGCATTGGTGAAGATACAGAAAAAATTGAAGT
>JAVFAG010000077.1:0-13287 GCA_034002585.1 Paludibacter sp. | reverse complement strand
CGGAAGTAATAATCGACATACAACTCATCGAGTTTACTGCGGGTGTATTCATCCAGATCGCGGAAAGTACTCAGCGACTGCATGCCAAAGCGGGGATAGAACAAGGTACGGTTACTGCCCTCGGCCTCAAAAAACAACACATTGGAGATTAAATCAAAGAGTCCCCACTTGATTTTCTCGTTGAACAGACCTTCCTGAAACATCTGCTCCACATTTTTCTGGGAAGTATAAGGAGCTTTCAGCCGCAACACCCAACCATCTTCAATCTGCAAACAATTGGCTTTCACCCAGGTGGCATCGTCTCCAAATACTTCCCAAAGGATATGATCGGTAATATAAGGCTTGCAATAGCGGTTGTAATCGAACCACAAACCACGCTCGCCAAATTCGTTGATATGCACAGGCACCGAAGGATGCAGGTGACCCATTATCCCTTCCATCTGATCGGTAGGAATTTGCCAGATACGGAAAAAACCAAGGATATGATCGACGCGGAACGTATCGAAATACAGTGACATCTGCGCAAAACGCCTTTTCCACCAGTCGAAATTGGTTTTCTGAATCGCTTCCCAGTTATAGGTGGGCAGTTCCCAGTTCTGACCTTTCACCGCAAACATATCGGGCGGAGCACCGGCCTGTTTATCCAGGTTGAACAATTCAGGATGCGCCCATGTATCGGCCGAATTACGGTTTACACCAATGGGGATATCGCCTTTCAGCACCACACCGTTGGTATGAGCGTAAGCATGCGCTTCCGACAACTGCAGGTGCAGGTGGTATTGAATAAAGTAGTTGAGGTAAATAGCATCGAAGTGCTCACTTTCGGGAGCCGACAAGCCGCGAATCAGTTCTTCCTTAAACGAAGAATATTGTTGCCACTGGCGGTAATCGGATGTTCCATACACATCGCGCAGCACGCAAAAAGCAGCATAAGGCATCAACCAGTAGTCGTTATCGGCAATAAACTTCAGAAAAGCCTTGTTCTTAAGGTATTTTTCTTTCTGAAGTTGATACAACTCACGGGCATAGCGCAGTTTAAAATTCACCACCTCGAGAAACTCAACCAGCGGTTTGGCATTCAGTTCCGGTTGCAGGCGTTTGTAGTCGGCAGCCAATTCATGACCAGCAGGAAGTTTGCCCAGGGCGGGAAGGTGCAAAAACAGCGGATTGAGTGCAAAGGCAGTAATGGCAGCATAGGGCAGCACATCTTCATCGGTATGCGTACCAATGGTATCGTTGAGAGGAAGCACCTGAATGAGCTTCAGTCCCACCTTGGCAGCCCAGTCGATATAGAGTTTCATATCTTCAAAATCGCCGACACCAAAGCTTTTCTTTGTACGAATGCTGAACACAGGCAAACCAACACCAGCACCGCGCCATCCCGAAATATCGGCACGTACAAAAGCATCGTTTTGTAAAACAATGGTTTTTTTATCGTTCAGAAGTTGTGCAGTACGGTCGGCACCATTCTCAAAACCACAGAAGACCCCATCCTCGGGATCATAAAAACCATATTTATAATGTACATCGCCGGCATGATGCGAAAGATCGACAGCCACCTGCCACTCATCGCCGTATTTCTGCAAGAGCAACGGTTTTTGAGTTGACCAGTTACCGAAAGCCGCACAATCGCCAACGATGCACACCATCTGACGCGGGTCAAGCACAGGAGCTTTTACCCGAAAGATATGCGTATATTTTTTTGGATAAGAAAGCAAGGTCGAAGCGTGACGATCCTTTAACAACACCTGTTTGAAAGGCGCTGTAAGAAACACATTTCCCAGATCGTTTGCAGCATTCCACTGATCGAAACAAAACAGATGCGCAGGCAACTTATCCGGTTCCGGAATGCGACGACCAGTCTCCCACTCTTCGGTAAAGGTACCTGTATTTTCATTGAACAACAGGTAATGGTAGCGCAGTAGCGGCAACTCATCGTCGGCTACATCCAACACTCCCGACCACTCTTCCGGAAAATTAAAACCAAGAGGCAGGGCCTTTTGAAAATCGCCCATACCCAATGCAGGAATATTGCCGGACACCAGCAATCGTTGTCCCCACACCGTTTTATACCGTATTGAAAAATGTATTTTCATGTGACAAGAATTGTTTAAAGAATTAGAGCGTAACTGACCCTCTTCATTTGCAGTTCAAAATTAAAATGAATACGCTTATCAATCAGTTGAGTGGTGTTAAAATCGGCCCATTTTCATTTCAAACGATTGCAAAAGCTAAATATTATCAAAACAGAGCATGCAAAATAGAAGATAATGTCGTACTTTTGCAGAGAAATTCAACACAACATCTTTTTAGCGCCCCATGACCTCACCCGCGTCCAAATTCAAATTATTTGCCGGCACCAACAGCCGGTATTTAGCAGAAAGAATCTGCAAAAGTCTGGGCTCTCCACTTGGCAACATGAATATCGAACATTTTGCCGATGGAGAGTTCGCTGTTTCATACGAGGAATCGATTCGTGGACAATACATTTACCTGATACAGTCCACCTTCCCGAATTCCGATAATCTGATGGAACTGCTGTTGATGATTGACGCGGCAAAGCGGGCTTCGGCGTATAAAATTATTGCAGTAATTCCCTATTTCGGATGGGCACGTCAGGACCGCAAAGACAAGGCACGTGTATCGATTGGTGCCAAGCTGATTGCCGACCTGCTGAGTGTGGCCGGTGTCGACCGTGTTATTACGATGGATTTGCACGCCGATCAGATTCAGGGTTTTTTCAATGTACCGGTGGATCACCTCTATGCTTCGCGTATTTTCATTCCTTATATTCAATCGTTGAAACTGGAGAATCTGGTGATTGCATCACCCGACGTAGGCGGTTCGAAACGTGCAGGCACCTACTCACGTCACCTGGATGTACCGATGGTATTGTGTCACAAAACACGTGAAAAAGCCAATATTGTCGGTGAAATGGTGATAATCGGAGACGTGAAGGGCAAAGATGTTATTATTGTAGATGATATGGTGGATACAGCCGGTACCTTGTGTAAAGCTGCCGATTTGATGATGGAAAACGGAGCCAACTCGGTACGCGCCATTGTAACACATGGTGTAATGTCGGGCAATGCTTCCACTCGTATCATGGAATCGTCGCTCACCGAAATTGCTTTCACAGATTCTATTCCGTTTGATTGCGTGAAGTGCTCAAAAGCAAAAATCCTCAGCTGTGCCGATATGTTTGCCGATACCATTGAACGAGTTCAGTCGCACCGGTCCATCTCCGAACAATACCTTATTAAATGATTAATTTTTAATGATTAGTGATTAATGGGTGGGGAGTTGGAAATGATTTGCGTTTAATCTTTTAATCAGCTTGCACCAGACTTACGCCATCAAAATTAATTTTAATTTGGTCGGCTGGTTTGTGTGTGGTTACTTCAAAATTTTTTGTAACCACTTTACCATCAATCTTATTGGCGTATGCTATAATAGTATATACAGCATCTTCACCGGTTTGGGCTTGATAGGTAAATACTTTTTCCCGCTTTACACCTGGTTTAAGTCTGTTGGAAATATCCGTTTTTTCATAATTTGCCCACATATGAACATCTTCTGTTGAAGTATTTGTAAATATCACGGTTATTTCTGTATAACCGTCCATTCCTTCGCATCCACTCATTATACTGAGAAACACGAACATCACCAGCGAGCTTAGTATGGTTTTCACAAGAGCTATTTTTTAGTATTATACCTGCAAAGATAGTAAGGCAGGTACAAATAAACAAATTATAATTCAGGTGCCTGTTAAACTTTTTTTAATATAATCAGTCTATGTAGGGATTATTTCAAAAAAAACAATTGATTGAATGATTCAAACCAGATTTCACTACCATAGTTACACGGCTGTAAGCTCTGACTTTCGCAATACAGTTCAGTTGCTTGCAGCTCAGCTTGATACCACACTACCACTCCTTCGTATAACGTTTTTCGGGGCGGCAACCAATGGAGATTACGAGGATAAACTCCTTATCATACACGAAGTACTTTCCTCCGTTTATCCGTCTTCCCGTCCCCTGATTGGATTTGTTGCTCAGCCTGTCATTTTACCCGATGGACTGACTGCTGAAGCGATTTATTTAACTCCGGGCGAAAGTCCTGATATGGCGAGCTACAAAACTATCGCCGAAACATCCTACATCCTGATAGAAAATAAGCACGAGAAGGCACTGATTATGGAAGGCATCAGGTGCATGGATATGTCGGAAAACATGGCTTGTCAGGGCAATGAAATTTTTCAACGAATCGCTACCATTTTTGAGAAAGAGGATTTCAGGGCCAGCGATATTGTGCGACAATGGAACTACATCGGGCATATTACCGAAGCGGAGAATGGCATGCAGCACTATCAGGCCTTCAACGAAGCACGCGCCCGCTTTTACGAAAGTTCCGACTGGCACGAACGGGGATATCCCGCAGCAACGGGCATCGGAATGTCTATCCAGGGATTGATTATCAGCCTGATTGCCTGCATCGGAACTACTCCGGAACTTCGGGTCATCCCCATCGACAACCCCCTGCAGGTAGCGGCGCATCACTATTCGCAATCGAAACTGGTGGGAGATGAACAACGATCGCTGACAAAAGCGGTGACAACTGATTTTGCCGGATTGCAGGATACATCCATCCTCATTCCATTGGCCACCCCAAAATTTGAACGGGGAAAAATCCTGCTGTTTCAGCACTCAGGACTGTGTTATGTTTCGGGAACGGCGGCGATACGGGGCGAAGAAAGTATGCACAGTATGAATGCTGAATTGCAAACCCGGCAAACCATCGAAAACATAAACTACCTTATTTCGGAAGTTAACCTCACGCGAATTGGTATTTCTAACTTTGTAACTACATTTGTAAGTCTTCGGGTGTATTTTAAAAATGCTGAGGATGCGAATACCATTCAGGCTGAAGTTGAAAAACAGTGGGCAGGAATTCCGGTGGTATATACGCAGGCGGATATTTGCAGAAAAGAATTATTAGTTGAAATTGAAGGGGTGGCAAGGTTGAAGCTTTAAATTGTTGTAGTTATGAAAAACATAGTTTTGGTTTTGGTGATGCTGTTCCCGGCAATCTGGATATGGGGAAACGTACCGGAAAATGCCAGCGTGCAGGATGGAGTTAACGTCCCGCAAAGTATAAACGCACCGGATGCAGTTAACGTACCGGAAAGTGTTAGCGCGCAGGATGGTGCAGGCAAAGCAGCACTCAATACCTGCAGCGACGAGGTTTTTCTTCGCAGGACTTACCTGGTGCTTACGGGACGACTGCCGAAGGCTGAAAAAGCGGAACAGTTTCTCACTTCCGTGAAGCACGACAAACGGGCGCAGCTTATCGATTCACTGCTCGATTCGGAAGAGTATGTGCGGTACATGGTGATGCGCTGGGGCGATATCCTGCGTATTAAATCGGAGTTTCCGAGCAATCTGTGGCCCAATGGCGTACAGGCCTACAACCGCTGGGTGTACGAGCAAATCAATACCAATGTGCCTTATACGGAATTTGTTCGCCGGCTTTTGCTTTCTTCCGGAAGTAATTTCCGGTCGCCGGCAGTGAATTTCTACAGAGCCTTTTTGAAAAAAACACCGGAAAATATCTATCAGAATATCAACGTGCTGTTTCTGGGAAATCGAAATTGTAAAGATGAAGGAGCAGCCT
This sequence comes from Paludibacter sp., assembly GCA_034002585.1. Classification (GTDB taxonomy): domain Bacteria; phylum Bacteroidota; class Bacteroidia; order Bacteroidales; family Paludibacteraceae; genus Paludibacter. The sequence continues at coordinate 7,614 of JAVFAG010000077.1, read as the reverse complement.
GCTTCGAACAGCTGAAGTATAAACCGACCAAGGAATGGAAAGAGGAAATTATTTACATCGATACCGAATACAAAGCCCGGAAAAGGTCGGTAAAATTAGCCGATAACACGCAGCTGCCTCTCAGCGAGGGTGAAGACTGGCGAACCGCCTATGTCGATTGGCTTACACACCCATCGAACCAGCAATTTGCGGCGGTAATGACCAACCGCTTGTGGTACTGGGTGTTTGGAAAAGGAATTGTGAACGAACCCGATGATTGGGGAGCGCACAATCCACCTTCGGATAAAGCACTGCTCGATAAGTTGACAAAGCAGTTTATTGCTTCGGGATACGATACAAAAACATTGTTGAAACTGATATTGAACTCGGAACAGTACCAATATGGCGGGAGTTTTACAGCTCAACGCCTGCCGGCCGAAGTATTGGTGGATGCACTTGCTGATGTTACAGGCATCTCCGACGAATACCGCAGCCGCGTTCCCGAGCCCTTCACCTATTATCCTGCCGGCACACGCTCGGTCGATTTGGGCGATGCCACGGTATCGAGCTCGGCTTTAGAACTGTTCGGAAGGGTGTCGCGGGATGTGTCGCTCGAGAGTCAGCGCAACAGCACGCTTACTGCGCGACAACTGCTCTACCTCATGAATTCACGAGAGCTGGAGGAGCGCATCAGAAAAAGTCCGGTGCTGAACGAACTGAGCAAACAGCATCCCAACATCCCCGCACTGTGCCGCGCTATTACACTGATGACCCTCTCGCGGTTCCCTACCCAACAGGAAATTGATATTTACAGGGAATACGCGAAAACCAACAAGCTCTCGTTGCGCAACTTAGCTTCGGATATTCTGTGGACGCAGATCAACAGCATCGAATTTTTATACAATCACTGAAAGGATCAAACGAGCATGGCTTCAGGCAATCAGACAAGCAGGTTAACACGACCATTTATAAAATATTGACACATGAAATCTACACCATACAGCCACTTACGAATCTACACTTTCATCCTGTTGATAAGTGTATTCATCAACCACGTACCGGCACAAAGTGCAAAGTCGGTGATCCTTGTTTATTTAGATGGTGGTCCGGCGCAAACCGACACCTTCGACCCCAAGCCCGAAGCTACCCGCGATATTTTCGGAAATTTCAAAGAAGTGAGCACAACCAACGTTCCGGGCATTATCATTGGTTCGAAACTGCCTTTACTGGCCCAACAGGCCGATAAGTACAGCCTGATTCGCAGCATGACGCATGGAGTATTTGCCCACGAAACAGGTCATTACGCCATGATTACCGGCGACCTGAGTGGCGGACCCATCGTGTATCCTTCCTATGGCGCGGTGATCTCGTATTTCAAAAAAGATAGTTATACAGGCATTCTCCCACCCTACATTTCACTCACCGCTGCCAACAACCGCTTCAACGAAGGCGGGTTTCTGGGCAATGCCTACAAATCGTTTGACACAGGTGGCGCTCCCGAAAGAAAAGCTTTCGAGGTGGAAGGAATCATCAATTCCTTTGTGCCGGAAGATCGCTTTCAGCAACGGATGCAGCTGTTGAAAAATATCGAAGGCCTCTCTCCCACTTTCAACAACCCGGCTGTAAGCGAAAAAGTGGACTCGATGCGTGAGCGCAATGTCGGGTTTATCTTTGGCGAATCGCGGGCAGCTTTCGATTTAAGCAGCGAAAGTCCTGAAACCCGCGAACGCTATGGCATGCACCGCATCGGGCAATCGTGCCTGGCCGCCCGCAAACTGGTGGAAGCCGGGGTGCCTTTTATCAATGTACGCACCACAGGCTGGGATACGCACAAAAAGCATTTTCAACGAATGAATGAGATGCTTCCCGAACTCGATCAGGCCTTATCAGCATTGCTTGCCGACCTCGACGCGAAAGGTCTGCTCGAAAGTACCATTGTGTTGTGCGGTGGTGAATTTGGTCGCACGCCGCGTGTGCAATGGGAAGCGCCCTGGAACGGGGGACGGGCTCATTACGGCAAGGCTTTCAGCTACTTAGTAGCAGGCGGTGGTTTTATCCCCGGAAAAGTTGTAGGCAAAACCGATAAGACAGGCGAAGAGATTATCGAACGAAAGGTCTACCCTTCCGACCTCATCGGCACAGTATATTTGCTGATGGGAATCAATCCCAAAGGAACGCTTCCGCACATCTCCGAAGGAAAAATTCCGGTGTTGCCTTCGCTTGGAAAAGAAGGACAAAGCAACGGACTGCTGTATGAACTGATAAAAACCAACAAGTAAGAAGGTAAAACTTCTCTACACCGACAAAAAACATGAAACACATCCTACTATCCATTTTCTTGCTGGCCGGCACGCTGCTGGTTTCGGCTCAAAAAATGTCGATTGGCTTCATTTATCCTGCGGGTGGCGAAACAGGCTCCACGGTTGGCATTGAAATCGGCGGACTGAACATTAAAAACACCACGGAAGTACTGATTAGCGGCGATGGCATTGTGAAAGCGGAACTGTACACTCCGGAAACCACGACCCAGCAACGCAAACGAAAAGGCGGTGCCAAACTAAACGACCAGAGTAGTCCGCAACTGGAGGAACGGATTTACGTAAAGGTAACGATAGACAAGAAAGCCACACCCGGACTGCGCGATTTACGACTCAAATCGAAGAGCGGCATTTCCAATAAGCTCCCGTTCGAAGTAGGGCAATATCCGAATCAAGCGGAAAAGAAAGGATCGACGCTGGCACAACCCAATCTCGTAAACAGTCTGCCCGTAACTTTGTGCGGACAAATCATGCCCGGGGAAATCGATTACTATTCCTTTAAAGGTACCAAAGGGATGCAGCTTGTGGCCGCAGCAAAAGGCAGAACCTTAGTGCCTTACATTGCTGACGCTGTTCCCGGATGGTTTCAACCCGTGATGCGCATCACCAACAGCATTGGAAAAGAGATTGCGTTCTGCGACGATTACCGCAACAATGTGGATCCGGTGATCATCACTACCCTCCCCGAAAATGATACGTATCTGCTGACCATTCAGGATGCGGTGTTTCGCGGTCGGGAGGACTTTAACTACCGGATTGAACTGGGCGAGATTCCCTACCTTGAATACATCACTCCGGTAGCGGGAAAAGTGGGCAAAAAGACAAAGGTAGAACTGAAGGGCGCCAATCTCTCCACGACTACCCTTTCCTACAAAGCTTTAAAAGAAGGCTACAATGCCCTGAAAGCAACGGGCAAATCCGGTTTTGTTTCCAATCCCATCACTTTTTGGGGAGTCAGCAAAGCCAGTACCTTCGAAATAAACCCGAAGGCAAACATCCAGTTGGAAACCGGAGATGTGGTTTATGAAACACTCGACAAGGCCCTTCAGGTTAAGACCTATGAACTCTATGTACAGAAAAACGAAAACATCGCCCTTACGATAAATGCCCGTCGAATCGGGTCGATGATGGACGCCAGCATCCGGATAATGGATGCAACAGGAAAAGTAGTGGCCGAATCGGACGATGTGGAAGATGCTTTTCAGGGATTAATGACCCACCATGCCGATCCTTTGGTTCAGTACAAGGCTGCATGGGAAGGAACTTATGTTGTGGAAGTGAAGGATATCTCCGGAAACTACGGTCCCGATTACTTCTACATCCTGGAACGAACCGCCCGTATTCCCAACTTCGAAGTGTTTGTATCGCCGGCCACCATGAACATCCCAAAGGGAGGAACCGGCTTGTTTCGCATCGATATTATCAGCAAGGAAAAATTCGTTCCGGCACTTGATTTCTCCATCAAAGGACTTCCCAAAGGATACACAACCAGTAACTTAAGCACTAATGCAGGCGCCAAAAGCTGGGACATCTCAGTCACGGCCCCTGAGGATGCAAAGGATAGCAAACTCACACTGGAAGTGCTGGCCACGGCAACATTAAAGGGAAAAGAAGCTGAAACGCTGACTCAGAAAGCAATTGCAGCCGACAATATGATGCAGGCATTTTACTACACCCATCACATACCGGCAGCCGGTTTCGAAGCCGCCATTACCGAAGCAGCACCTTTCTCGTTGCAACTGGCGTCAAAGTCCGAAAGAGCGATACACCATCCTATACAGGTGGAGCCAGGCGACAGCGTGGTGCCCATTCACTTAAAAATTGAAAGACGACAAGGCTTCAGCGAACCCATCGAACTGAATCTGAACCGAAAGATGCGACAGGTCACCATGGATGCGGTGCAATTGCTACCCGGAGAAACCGAAAAGACGATCTTCCTGAAGATTCATTCGGAAGTTAGGAATGCTAAACGCAGGTTCCGCGGCAGTTTCGGTATTGTAGGTACTGTTAATGGCGAAATAGAAAAGCAGGGCAAACGAACGTTTCAAAACGCCCTTTACCGCGAATACTCACCTTTGTTTCTGTTGGAAGTGAAACAAAAATAAAGTACCGGAGCGAACCTGTTACCCTTTAAGGGATGGTTGCACCGGTACCTGAATAACAGTTTAGTTCGTGTGGGTTTACACTCCCTCGTCCTTTACCACTTTTGCCGGAGGTATAAGCAACATCTCCGGATCCAACAGGTATTTCGTCATCAACCTGAGCGAAGATGCATAGTAATAACCATCGCAGATGCGCTCGTCAAGCACAAATTTGAGGCGGATTTGTTTGTGCGCAGTAAGTCCGCCTTCTTTGTTGTAGGCATGGTAACGCGACTTCTTACCCATGGCAATAAAGTTACTGCAGGTACCAAATTCGTAGAGGTGATGGTAGATGGATTCCACCCCGATGGAGCCGATATTGGTGAGAAACACGCTGCAATGCCAGGGACTCGCTTCGTGAATAAAGCGGGGCAAGAGACCTACCTTATCGAGCCAAAGCATTTTCCAGGCCACCACACGCATCAGCCAGTCGGGCAAGGTTCCCAGCACTTTCGAAATCAAATCCGAAGCATTCTCCACACCCTGTTGCTGATTGGCCAACTGTTCCTTACGGGTTTTGCGAACTACATCCTGCAGGGTATCTTCGGGCTGGAAGTAGGGTTTAATAAGTGTTTCCTCGCCCTCATCGCTGAGCGAGCGCTTAATGGCAATGGAGAAGTTTATATGATTGCGCGCGAAGATCTTGTTCCACACTACGAAGCGATTCAGGTTCGGACGCTGCGAAAGCAGACGTACTGTGGCCGCCATAATCACGTGCATAATCGACAAATCGGGAATATCCTCCTTGTGTTCTTTAATAAAAGCCTCGATGTGATCGATGGGCACCTTTTCCTCGAAGAAATTCTGGGCATCCATGCGGGTGCGCAGGATATACGGTATCACCCGGAACACCGGATCCACTTTACGTACCCGCCAGCCATCGTAACGATCGCCCCAGTGCCACTTATAATGATTGAACTTATTGTTTTTCAGCATGGTATTATTACTATTTTTTGATTTTTGATTGGAAAATGAGGAAACCGATTAAGGCGCCGTACATCACCAGCGAAAGCCACTGCGCGCCATTGCTTTCCACCCATTGTTCGTTCATGAGGTGTACGCCACCGAAACGAAGCGAAGCGCTCACCACACCCATGAGGGCACCACCGGCAATAAATCCGGAGGCGAGCAGGGTTCCTTTTTCGTGACGGGCAGAGTTCACCGCTTTGTCTTTCGAGCGGGTGCTCACGTACCAGCTGATGGCTCCTCCCACCACAAGGGGAGCGTTGAGTTCCATAGGAATAAACATCCCCAGGGCAAAAGCGAGGGCGGGAATTTTGAATCCGGTAAGGATGAGGGAGATGATAGCACCGATGATGTAGAGGTACCAGGGAGCTCCCACGCCCGACATCAGCGGCTCGATAACCGCAGCCATGGCGTTGGCCTGTGGTGCAACAAGGGCTCCATCGCCTGTAAAGCCGTAGGTCTTGTTCAATATCATGATAACACCGCCCACGGTGGCTGCCGAAACGAGGGTTCCGAGGAATTTCCAGGTCTGCTGCTTGGCGGGCGTTGTTCCCAGCCAGTAACCAATTTTGAGGTCGGTGATGAAACCGCCGGCCATCGAAAGGGCGGTACACACTACCCCACCGATAACGAGAGCAGCCACCATTCCGGTAGTACCTTTCAGTCCGACAGCAACGAGGATAACCGAAGCAAGAATGAGGGTCATGAGCGTCATTCCCGAAACGGGATTGGTACCCACGATGGCGATGGCATTGGCGGCCACGGTAGTAAACAAGAAGGCAATGATGGCCACAATAAGAATGCCTACGATGGCATGTACGAGATTAGTCACCACACCGAAATAGAAGAAAATGAAGGTAGCTATCAGGGCGAGAATCACACCAATCACCACAATCTTCATGGAAAGGTCGCGCTGAGTGCGTTTTACTTCCACGGGGATAGCCTGACTTTTTCCCTTGAACTCGCGGGAAGCCAGTCCAACCGCATCGCTTATAATCATACGCGATTTAATAATGCCGATAATACCGGCCATGGCGATGCCGCCGATACCAATGTGACGGGCAAAGTTAGAGAAGATAGCCTCGGGAGAAAGCGTGGCCAGCGTATCGCCGGTGAAGGCAGGGTTGAGAGCCACTAGAAGTTGCTGATCGAGCAAAGGCAGTATCGGCACAATAACAAACCACACCAGGGCCGAACCGGCAACAATGATGGTAGCATATTTCAGTCCGACGATATAGCCCAGACCCAGCACCGCAGCGCCCACATTCAGTTTAAACACCACTTTCGCCTTGTCGGCCAAATCGGCACCAAGCGGCAACACGCGGGTAGTAAAAGTCTCGGCCCAGTAGCCAAAGGTAGCCACCACAAAATCGTAGACACCCCCGATGAGTCCGGCCAGGATAAGCGGTTTGGCCTGATCGCCCCCTTTTTCGCCCGACACAAGCACCTGAGTAGTGGCCGTAGCTTCGGGGAAAGGATACTTGCCGTGCATATCCGACACAAAATATTTACGAAACGGAATAAGAAACAGAATACCGAGCACCCCGCCGAGCAACGAGCTGAGGAAGACCTGCATAAAACTCACCGTAATCTCCGGGTACTTTTCCTGCAGGATATACAGCGCAGGCAGCGTAAAGATAGCGCCCGCCACGATAACGCCCGAGCTGGCGCCAATCGACTGAATAATCACATTCTCGCCCAGTGCATTTTTGCGTTTGGCAGCCCCCGAGAGGCCCACCGCAATAATAGCAATAGGAATTGCCGCTTCGAACACCTGTCCGATCTTCAACCCAAGGTACGCCGCCGCCGCCGAAAACAGCACCGCCATGAGCAAACCCCAGAACACCGAACGAAAATTCACTTCAGGATACACCTTATCGTGCCGCATCAGGGGCACATACTCCTCCCCCGGCGCCAGTTCACGCGAGGCATTCTCCGGCAAGCCGGTCACTTTATCTTCTTCGTGCATAAATTTTAAATTATAATGAGACCCGCAAAGATAGTAAAATTAATGATTAATGTGTTAATGATTAATGATAAATGGAGGGAGGGTTAGCGAGTTGAAACTGAGTGTTTAGTGAGCGTTGATGGATAATGATTTTTGTTTAGTGACTGATATTAAAGTGGAATCGCGTGATATCAACTTTACAACGCGTAATATCATTTATACATCGCGTATTATCAACTATACAAGGCGTGATATCAACTTG
>JAVFAG010000076.1:0-13519 GCA_034002585.1 Paludibacter sp. | reverse complement strand
TTAATGACTAACATTGTATCGTATTTTTTATTTTTACTTATTATCCTACAGATCCTTCAAGGGTTATCTGAAGCAGTTTCTGTGCTTCTACTGCAAACTCCATTGGTAACTGATCCACTACTTCCTTGGCATAGCCGTTCACAATCAATCCCACTGCATCCTCGGTAGAGATACCACGCTGGTTGCAATAGAAAATCTGATCTTCCGAAATTTTGGAGGTTGTAGCTTCGTGCTCCACGATGGCTGTTTCGTTGTTCACTTCCATATAGGGGAAAGTATGAGCGCCACATTTATCACCCAGCAACAAACTATCGCACTGCGAGAAGTTGCGGGCATTTTCGGCTTTGGCACCTATCCGTACCAGTCCACGGTAGCTGTTCTGACTCACTCCTGCTGATATCCCTTTGGATAAAATGTGCGAGCTGGTATTTTTACCAAGATGAATCATTTTTGTACCTGTATCGGCCTGCTGGTGGTTGTTGGTAACGGCTACCGAATAAAATTCAGCGGAGGAATTATCGCCCTGCAATACACAGGAAGGATATTTCCAGGTAATAGCCGAACCGGTTTCCACCTGTGTCCACGAAATATGCGAATTATCGCCTTTGCAGATACCGCGTTTGGTCACAAAGTTATAGATACCACCTTTCCCGTTTTTATCGCCCGGATACCAGTTCTGAACTGTAGAGTACTTTACGTTTGCATTCTTCATCGCGATAATTTCCACAATAGCCGCGTGCAACTGATTTTCATCGCGCTGGGGAGCGGTACATCCTTCAAGGTACGACACATAACTATCTTCTTCGGCCACAATTAATGTACGCTCAAACTGACCGGTATTAATTGCGTTAATACGGAAATAGGTAGACAGTTCCATTGGGCACCGTACTCCTTTGGGGATGTACACAAACGATCCATCGCTGAACACCGCACTGTTTAGGGCGGCAAAGAAATTATCGGTATAGGGCACCACGGTAGCCATGTACTTTTGCACCAGGTCGGGATGGTGTTCCACTGCTTCGCTGAACGAACAGAATATAATTCCCATCTCAGCCAGGGTTTCCTTAAAAGTAGTTTTCACCGATACTGAGTCCATCACTGCATCCACGGCAATGCCGCTGAGGGCTTTTTGTTCTTCGAGTGGAATGCCCAGTCGGTCGAATGTTTTCAACAACTCCGGATCCACCTCATCGAGGCTTTTTGGAGCATTCTTTCGGGGAGCTGCGAAATAGGAAATCGATTGGTAATCAATTTCAGGGATAGTAAGATTGGCCCAGGTAGGCATTTTGAGGGTTAGCCAATGGCGATACGCTTTCAGGCGGAAGTCAAGCATCCATTCGGGCTCGTTTTTCTTCGCTGAAATAATTCGTACCACTTCCTCGCTAAGGCCTACAGGGATTACATCCGTTTCAATATCGGTGGTAAAGCCGTATTTGTATTCGCTTTGCGTTACTTCGTGTATAATTGCGTCTGACATAATTCTTTGTAAAAATTTGGGGTGCAAAATTAGTTAAAATCAAGCAAGTACCGAAATAACGCAAAAAGTCAATGAAATGTTTAATGTTTAATGATTAATGATAAATGGGTGGTATTGTACATTCGATTTATAATTAATCAGTATAGTAACCGTAAAAGACTATTTAAAAGTATATACTCACTAAGCTGCACCCATTTATCATTTATCATTTATTTTTCATCGTTTTTGTAAATAGTCCGACAGATTTACATCGCGGCTGAGATCCAGTTTTTTACGGATACGGTAACGATTGGTTTCAATACTGCGCACCGACATGTTCAGCAATGGAGCCATGTCCTTTGAGGAAAGATCCATCTTGATATATGCACAAATTTTTTTGTCGGTAACATTCAGTTCCGGAAATTCCTCGCCCAGTCGTTTCAGGTAATTTTCGTACACCAAATCGAAGTTTTCCTCGAAACGCTTCCAGTTATTATCGTTTTCGATATTCTGGCGAATGTTTCGTTCTACTCGTGTGAGCCTGGAAATAATGGTGTTCGGATCTCCTTTCTTGCGAATATCCTCCGCTGTTTTATTCAGCGTTTCAATAATCTCAAGCAGGATTTCATTTTTCCGGATGATATTCATGGTTGAACTGGCCAGCTCCTGTGCTTTATGCCTCAGCTCGTATTGCAATTGCTGATTTTTCAATTCTTTAATCTCCTTTTTCTTCGCCTGGGTTTCTTCATCGAAAATCTTCTTTTGTTCCTGCATTTCCTTTTCCTTCAACTCCTTCATCTTCACCGCTCCCTGTTTCGAACGGTAATTGACGAACATACCAAGAGCTCCAATCGCCAACAACAAGAATATACCATATATAATATAAGCAGTATTGGTTTCGTACCAAGCAGGCAAAATCCGAAAAATAATTGTGGTTTCGGTTTCGTTAAACTCAAGTAAATCACGAGCTTTTACTCTGAACACATACTCACCTCTGCCCAGCTTACTATACTCTTTTGTGGTTTCAGCAGTAAAGTCAGACCAGTTTTCGTCGTAATTTTCCAGTTTACAGGCATACTCCACCAAACCATCGTTGCGGTATTCGGGCGCATTAAAGCTGAAACGCAGGGTGTTGTAACTCGATCCAAACACCAGTGTGGTATCAAATCGATTCACGGAGATGCGTGATTGTTGTTGCTCACTTCGGTTGTTGATGGCGGTTATAGTATTGATCAATACCCTGAAGGTATTGTTTGTCGGACTTTGCGGACGGGTATCTATGCGGCTGAAACCATCTTCATTGGACACGATCACCCTGTATTTATCAATAAAATTGAAATTTTCGAACCCTACAAGAAGTTTAGACTGAAGGATGCGGTAACTCAGCGAATCCATTGTGTAAGTAGTATCCTTGTTTTTCCGAGCGAGCCCGATAAAACGACCCGACACACACCACACATCTCCGGCCGGACTTTCGTGGAGGCGCATATAACTGGGAGGTCCCGAAAACAAGTTGTTCCAGGCTGCATTTTCCTCCATCCTGTCGGTTTTTCTGTTGTAGGAAAACAGACCTCTTTCCGAAGAGAAAATAATTTCGTTTTTCACCCTGAACAAGGTATTGTTCGTATTGGCAGGTAGCCCTTTGTCCTGGTTGTACAATACCACCTTTTTAATACTGTCGAGCGATGCATTTAAAAAAAGACGAAAAAGTCCGTTTTGCCAGTGACTCATCCAGATACTTCCGTCGCTGTCCTCCTCGAACATTGGACTCGATTCGTTGAAATTGCCACGAAGATAATGCGAAAACTTCCAGCTTCCCTGAATTTTCTTCAGAATAAAAAGGCCCTGATAGGAGCAACCTAAAATCACATCCTTGCGGTTTTTGAGCGATATAAAGTTCCACACACCCGGCAAACCCCTGATTTGTTCCACCCTGTCGGAATGAATAATAAACGCTCCCTGATCATCGCCACAAAACAAGGTATTATCAATTTCCTTCAGGCACCATACCTGTCCTTCCATACCTCGTATCATTTGCAACTGAATAGGCTCCGGCCGGTTAATTAAAGGATAACTACTTATATATAACCCCTGATTGGTTCCAAAATAGATTTTATTGTTCCGGATGTGGGAGCTATAGCCCGATCCGTATAAACTGTAGGTTCCAAAAATATTAGACACCGGAGTATTGAGCAATACATAATCAATTCCCTTATCGAGTCCCAGCCACAGATTCTCCATATTGTCGAAAGCCATGCTAAGCACTGTATTGTTTTGCAATCCCGAAAAAGTATTGACATACATGACTTCATTGTCATAGAGATTTTGAATGGCAATACCCCGCTGAACTGTTCCAAAAACCAGTTTTTTACCATTGGTGGCAGCACAGAACACCTGATTGGAACGTAAAAATGACTCAACACCGGTAACGAAGGGCACTACCGACAGACCATCGTAGAGGTACACACCATCGAAGGCTGTTACCACAAGCACTTTGTTGGTTTGAAATGGAAGTAGCGAAACAATTTTTTTTCCTGTAAGAAGTTCAGAGCCGGGAATGCGGACAAACATCGAACCGTTGAGCATAAACAAACCCGCATTTTGTCCTGCTACAAACAGGATATTGTTTACAATATCAGATGTTTCGATGCGGTGGTTGAAAGGAATGGGTAGTGCTTCGGTGCCGTTGTATTTGTAAATGGTTTTTTCACCCTGAAAATACACCTGACTACTATTAAGATGGATGGTATATAATTCGTTGGATCCAGCATGCTTCACACCGAGGGGTTCCGAAAGAGAGTAATACTGAATCGTGCCATCGGAACTGCGGCCGAAATAACCAAACTCATTGAAGGTGGACGCATACAAGCGTTTATCGCCATCGAAAACCAGCGAACGCACATTGGTGCCGTTGCGTATAGGAACCGTTTTCCAATTCTTACCATCGAAAATGAGCAGGCCTTCGTTGTTAGCAAAATACATAATATTGTCGTTGTCCTGAGCAATCGCCCAGTTTTGAGTACCGGAACGGTATTCCTTGCGCGAAAAGTTCCGAACTACAGGATGAATAGCCATTGCGATCTGCGACAGAACGATTGCCACCAGGATCAGATCTGTTCTTTTTATCATTTTACTACGATTAGGATTACAAGCCTTGCTGAAAACACATCAAAATTAACCGAATTTGAAGACTGAAATGAAAGTTGAAATATGTTATAAAGCATGAAATTTTATATATACCTGATTATCTGTTTTTTAAAAATACTTCTGTTGTGGTTTTGCGTATTTTTTCAGCGTCAAAATTGAATTTATGTGTGGCTTTTTTTTTGGCAGCCCCGTTGGACCACTCTATTTTTGTAAAGTCGATAACCACCTTTATCGACAACAACAAACTGAATATCTTGAAACAAACAATTACTCACAATTAAATTTACAAGTTATGAAAAGAATTACACAAAAAATCATGTTGCTTGCTTCCTTTATGTTTTTAGCAAGCGGAGCTTTTGCTCAATCAACTATCAATTTTGAAACAGTAGGTCAAGACTGGGCCTGGACTATCTTTGAAAATGGAGACAATGCTCCTGCACTTTATTCAGTTGTTGCAAATCCTGCAGTGGGAGGTATCAATACATCAGCGAATGTTGCAAAGTACATTGTAAACGCAAACGGACAACCCTGGGCTGGAGCCTGGTCGAACAACTTACCTGATTTCACTTTTACAAGTGAAAACTGCATTGTTAAGGTAATGGTTTACAAAGATGTAATCAGCGATTTTCTCGTAAAATTCGAGAATGATGATGTTTCGGTAGCATTCGAGAAAAAAGTGTCAAATACGGTGACCAATCAGTGGGAAGAACTGACCTTCGATTTCACCAACAGAATCGGAACTGCAGTTACCCGTCTGGTAATCATCCCTGATTTTCCTGCAGCACGTACAGCCGGCAGTACTAACTACTTTGATAATATTTCGTTCAATGCGGGTACTCCTCCGGTAAGTAATAATCCTACAACAGCTTCACCACTTCCAACAATACAGGCTTCGAAAGTAATTTCCTTGTTTAGTCGTGCCTATACCAATGTAGGTGTGGATACCTGGAGAACCAGCTGGTCGAATGCAGGTTACAGCGAAGCTCAGGTGGCTGGCACAACCGTAAAAAAATACGACAACCTTGTATTTGTTGGTATTGAAACCACTGGTGCAAACCTTATTAACGCAACAGGCATGACTCATTTCCATGTTGATGTATGGACTCCGGACATGACTACTTTCCGCGTGAAACTGGTTGACTTCGGAGCCAATGCAGTTTGGTCAGGTGGTGATGACGTAGAACACGAATTGACCTATTCCCCTACCCTGTCGAGCTGGGTAAGCCTTGATATTCCATTGGCTGATTTCACAGGTCTTGTAACAAAAGCCCACATTGCTCAATTGATTTTCTCGGGAACACCAACAGGAACAGTTTACGTTGATAATGTGTATTTCTACAACTCAGCTACAACTTCAAACAATGAATTACAGGCACAGACTCTGACTGTATTTCCGAATCCTGTAGCAGATGTATTGAATGTACGTTCGGCAAACGAACTGGTTAAGATGGAAATCACCAATCTGGTAGGTCAGAGCATGCAGCAGGTAAACCTGAAAGGTTTCGAAGCATCAGTTAGTGTAAGCGAACTGGCTGTTGGAAACTATTTTGTGACGCTCACTACCGAAGATGGTAAGGTAAGTACACATAAATTTGTAAAACGCTAACAGTATACTAGTAAGTTGCCTGTGTGGTTTTCTCTGCACAGGCGACTTTAACTTTTAAAATTACAATTCAATATGAAGAAAACGATACTTTTTCTGTTTTTCGTTTCCGGAATGCTTTCACTAACCAGTTCGCTTATTGCACAGCCAACGGTTTCGGCACCCCGGCCTCCTGCCCGCACAGCTGCCAAGGTAATTTCAATCTTCAGTGACGCCTACACCAGTGTGACAGGAACCGATTTTAATCCATTCTGGAGTCAGTCAACTGTTGTTTCCACAATCAAAATTGGTGAAGACAACATCCTGAAATATGCAAATTTAAACTATCAGGGAACTCAGCTGACCGGTCAGGTAAATGCTCTGACAATGAACAAACTTCACGTTGATGTCTGGACATCGGATGGAACACAGTTCCAGATTACTCCAATTAGTCCGGGACCCAAAGAAAAACTGGTTACCGCTACTCCGCTGGTACAAAATCAGTGGAACAGCTTCGATATCGATTTATCTTTATTTACAGGAGTTAACCTCGCCGAAATATTCCAGTTTAAAGTAGTTGGTAACGGAACTGTATATATTGACAACCTGTATTTTTACGATAATACAGCTACTGTAGATACTGAAGCTCCAACTGCATTTTCGGCTGTAAAAGGAACTGTAGGATCGGATATGGTAGAACTTTTGTTGACAGCAACCGACAATTCAGGAGCTGTGAATTTTGAAATAACCTATGGAACAACAACAGTAACCGTTGGTGGAGTTTCAGGTGTTCAAAAGGCGCATACCATTGGTAATCTTCAGGGATCGACCAACTACAGTTTCTCGATAGTGGCAAAAGATGCTACAGGGAATACCGCAGCCAACAGCCCGATTGTGGTAACTGCAACTACCCTGGCACCCATTCCTGCTGCTCCGGCGCCTATCCATGCTGCTTCTGGTGTGGTTTCCATCTTCAGCGATAGTTATACAAGTGCAGCTCCAAATGCCAACTTCTTCCCGGGATGGGGACAAAGCACAGTTGCAACAATAGTGGATTTGGCCGGATCTAACAAAACATTGAAATACGCTAACCTGAATTACCAGGGGGCGGAATTTGGTGTTGATGTAAATGCTTCAGCTGCAAGCTACCTGCATATCGATGTGTACACTGAAAACGAAACAGCTTTGCAGATTACTCCCATCAGTAGTGCACCCGTACAGGAATTTCTGCTGGCAGTGAGTCCGCTGAATCAGTTTAGCTGGAACCGTTACGATATTCCATTGTCGTCGTTTACAGGTGTCGATAAAAGCAAAATCTTCCAGTTTAAATTTGTAGGTTCGGGAGGTAAAACCATTTATGTGGACAATATCTATTTCCACAACAACGTGGTTTCATCGGTTAATAATCCGTTTACCGAACAACTCCGGGTTTATCCGGCAGTAGTAAACGAAAGTATGACGGTAGAAACCGAAAGTACCATCCGTACGATTACAGTAACCAGCATTACCGGACAAAAGCTGATTACACAGAATCCGGGTCAGAATTCATCCAGTGTGGATATGAGCCAACTGTCGAAAGGCAATTATTTTGTAACCATTGAGCTTGAAAACGGACAGACTGCTGTACGTAAAATCATCAGAATGTAACTATTCAATCCATTTATTGTCGATGTACTTAAGACAAGTACATCGACAATGAATAACTTTCTTCAGACTCGATTTGCACATGTTAAAAGAGTTTGAACGGCTAATTTCATCTAATTTTCAAAAACAAAACAGATCATTTACAGTCCGGTTCAGGTGGCTTTCAGGATCATTTCAACAACACCAATGAGAAATCTCAACAGATCATTTTTAGCAACGGTATTCTGCATAGTGATGTTTGCAGCAGTTAGTAACGCTCAGACTATCACTGTAGGAAGCGGGAGTTACACCAAAACATTCCCCGGAACCGATGCAGCCGGACGTAACGGATTTCCATCGGGCAGTCCGCAACTCAGCGGTAAAGCACTTGGTAAACCTGTTCCCACCAACGATTGGTGGTCGAAGCTGGTTAAGGAAAACCACGCCGATAACCTGTTCAACTATCCCTTTACGATGAAAACGGTAAACGAAGGATTAGTAGTAAGCTATATCCCCAGAGGGGTTATCGACGATCAACTACCGGTGGTAGTCGGTGTTACCGGCCTATCGACCAGCCGCACCACAGTTTCCGACTATTCCGACTGGACGGTAACAATGAACTGGAACGACGGAACCCGGAATTTTGAAACCACCTCGGGCATCGGAATGCCATTCTTGTATTTCACAAAGGGAAGCAGCGATGTGGCACAGGTTAAAATAAACCTGGGAACGGTAAGTGTACAAAACGAAATGATTGTAGTTACCAACCTGCGCAACGGTGCCGATTTTGCCATTTATGCTCCTGTGGGAAGTACCTGGACCCAAAACGGAAGCACTTACACCTCTACCCTGAATGGAAAAAACTACTGGTCGCTGGGATTCATTCCACTTACAGCCACCAATGTAAATGCTGTAGCACAGGAATATAAAAAATACGCGTATGTATTTCCGGTTTCAACCGCGGCCAGCTATAGCTACAACGAAACAACTTCGGTAGTGAGAACCGATTTTACGGTTACAACAGAAGTAAAAGAAGGCAGCAATACCAACATGCTGATTGGACTTCTACCCCACCAATGGGCCAACCTGGCCGCCAATTCGCCCCAACCAGCGGGCTACAGCTATGCTTCCATCCGCGGAGAGTTAAAAACCCTGGAAGGCAATAGCTTCAGCGTTGAAAATAAATTCAAGGGCATTTTGCCCACCCTACCCTATGTAAACAACTACAGTGTGGGCTTTAATCCTGCATTGCTCAACGAAAAAGTAACCGCAATCGAAAACGACCAGCTGGCTACCTGGACCGATTCGTACAACGAAGGTCAGGTGATGAACCGACTGATTCAAACCGCACGTATTGCCCATGAAACCGGCAATACTGCATCCCGTGATAAAATGTTGGCAACGGTAAAGGAACGACTCGAAAACTGGCTAACTTTTACCAATGGGGAAAAAGCTTTCCTTTTTTACTACAATACTACCTGGTCGGCGCTGCTGGGATATCCGGCTGGCCACGGTCAGGATACCAATATCAACGACCACCATTTTCATTGGGGCTATTTTATTCATGCCGCTGCCTTTCTGGAGCAGTTTCAACCCGGATGGGCACAGCAATTTGGCCCGATGATCGACCTGTTGGTGCGCGATGCTGCCACTACCGACCGCAACGATGCCTTGTTCCCCTACCTCCGCAATTTCAGTCCCTTTGCCGGACATAGCTGGGCCAATGGCTTTGCCACCTTCCCCCAGGGCAACGACCAGGAATCTACTTCCGAAAGTATGCAGTTTAACTCATCGCTGATTCATTGGGGTGCCATTACCGGCAATAAAGCCATCCGCGATCTGGGAATTTACCTCTATACCACCGAGCAAACAGCTGTGGAAGAATACTGGTTTGATGTATACGACCGCAATTTCCCAAGCTCCCAGCAATACAGCCTGGTTTCGCGGGTTTGGGGAAATAACTTCGACAACGGAACCTTCTGGACCGGCGATATTGCCGCTTCCTACGGCATCGAGTTATATCCGATTCATGGCGGATCGCTGTATCTGGGTCACAACCACGCCTATGCCACCAAACTCTGGAACGAAATCAAAGGAAATACCGGCATCATGAGCAATCAGGCCAACGATAACCTGTGGCACGATATAATGTGGCAATACAATGCTTTCACCAATCCGGCCGAAGCTATCAATCTCTATAATTCCTATCCCGGAAGAAACCTGAAATTCGGTGTTTCCGATGCACAAACCTATCATTGGTTGCATTCGATGAACGCTCTTGGCAAAGTAGATGCTACGGTAACAGCCGATTATCCGATTGCAGCCGTTTTCACAAAAGATGGGCGAAAAGCTTATGTAGCCCATAATTATGGAAATGCTCCTATAACAGTTACTTTCTCCGATGGATTTCAATTAGAGGTACCCACCAACAGGATGGTTACTAACCTCGATGTGAATGTTGAAGGAACGCTGAGCAGCAGTTTCACTCAGGCATATCCGGGTGGAAGTGTGGCACTTACAGCTGTAGTGACCGAGGGAACTGCCACTAAAGTTGAATTCTACAATGGCTCGACAAAGGTAGCTGAAGCAACACAAGCTCCGTATACGGCAGATGCCACCAACCTTGGCATCGGTGTGCATACCTTCTATGCGCGCATTTACGAAGGCGATAAATACAATACCACCAACAGTGTGACCGTAGTTGTTGGCGAACAAGTGCCCTTTGGCGGAAGTGCATGGGCCATTCCGGGTGTTATAGAAGCCGGCCGCTACGATAGCTTCGAAGGAGGTTCGGGACAGAATATCGCGTACTTCGATTTGAGTCCGGGTAACAGTGGTGATTTCCGGATGGATGAATCGGTGGATATTGCTGCCAATACCAACGAGGGTGCAACTGTAGGCTGGATAAATGCCGGCGAATGGCTGGAATACACTGTAGATGTGGCTACAGCAGGAATGTACAGTTTTGCCTTCCGCTATGCTTCGGGAAATGCTTCGGGAGGAGGACCGTTCAAACTGATGTTGAACGGGCAGGAAATCAGTTCCGATATTACCGTTCCCTCGACTTCGAGCACTGTTTGGACCATCTGGGCCACCAAAACAGTTACTAATATTCCATTGACTGCAGGAAAACAAGTGCTAAGAATGTATTTTTCAAACGGTGAATTTAACCTCGGAAGAATGACTTTTACCCGTACCGGTGATCTTCCGTACAGTGTGCCTGTTGCAAATGCTGGTACTGATGTAAAGGTAGTTGTGCCTGCCACAACAGCAGTACTGAATGGTTCGGCAAGCACCGAATCGGGAGGAAAAGCCCTGAGCTATCAGTGGACACAGGTGTATGGTCCGGGAATAGCCACCTTCGGCGATGCAACAGCGGTACAAACCACCATCGGCAACCTCAGGGAAGGAATGTATAAATTCATTATGACCGTTACTAACACCGAGCAACGCAGCTCGACCGATGACGTGTTTGTGATGGTAACTTCCACACCGAATGTAGCTCCGAATGTTAGCCTGACCGGTCCTTTGGCAAATGCCAGCTTCCGCCAGGGAGAAGAAATCAACCTGACAGCCGTTGCCAGCGATTTCGATGGCAGCATTCTGAAAGTTGAATTCTATAAAAACAATGAACTGATTGGAAGCGATGAAACTGCTCCTTATTCATTAACGTGGAAACCGGCACCCGGCAACTATCAGCTTACAGCTAAAGCCTTTGATAACGATGGAGGAACCGGTACCTCTACAGCAGTGCCTGTTACTGTTTCGGAAGTAAAATCCTGTACGGTGAACTCAAAAAGTGCCAGCCAGGGTTCGTTTAGTTCGGGTTACATCGTCACATGGGAAACCGTGAACACCGATGTGATTATCACCTGGGAATTGCTCGACAACAAAGACGGTGTGGTAGCCTATTTATGGACACAGACGCCCTTCAGCGAACGTCAGCTGAACAGCATTGGCACAAAGAAATTCCAGATAACACTGAGCAATCAGACTCCTGGAGCAACACTTACCTACGCCTGTAAGTTTGCCTTTGCAGGAGGAATGTCGGTTACCAGTTACCAGAGCTACAAAGTGGGCGACAACTGCAATGCCACATCGGTAGAAACACCGCAGCTGAGACAGGATTTCATCTATCCCAATCCGGTACGCAATGAGCTTACCCTTCAGGTAGAAGAGGGTACACATCAGCTAACTGTATTCAACATGGCCGGGATGAAAATTATGGAAACTTCCGTTGAAAATGGAAATCCAACAGATGTATCGCAATTGCCCGGAGGGATTTACTACATCAGTGTAGTTACAGAGAACAAGAAAATCTATCGTTCAAAATTGATTAAAAAATAAACAGGTATGAAACGAGCATGTAACTACTTCACATCCAAGATTATGATAATGTTTGCATGCGAGTTCCATACAACCTTTAAAAACAAATTATTATCGTATGAAACGTAATTATATTATCCTGCTGCTGTTCGTAGCCGGTCTTACCGCCGGAGCACAGGACTATAAGCTTGTATGGGAAGAAGATTTTGAAAATCCGGAACTGAATTCTCAAATCTGGACATCCGAATACAATAACAAAGGAGGTGGAAATCACGAAGCCCAGTTTTACACGCCCCGTAATGTTAGTATCGAAAAACACCCCTCGGGAACAGGTTGCCTGGTGTTAAGGGCTAAACGGGAGACTTATAAAGGTCGTCCGGCCACATCGGGAAGGGTAAATACCGCAGGCAAGCTAACGGTTAAATACGGTAAGATTGACGTGCGGGTGAAAGTACCCAAAACTGAAAATGGTCTGTGGCCCGCATTCTGGATGCTGGGCGACGACATAGCCGAAGTTGGCTGGCCACGTTGTGGTGAAATTGACATCATCGAAATTGGCAATTTTCAGGGAATTGCAGACGGCGTACAGGATCGTTACTACAACGGAGCATTGCATTGGGGTGAAAGCTGGAACCACGGTCAACACCCGAACCTGGCCATGCACAATGTAGCCGGTTATTCCCTGCAGGAAGGTTTTCATCTGTTTACACTGATTTGGACACCCGATTCGGTGAAAATGTACCTCGATCAGGATAAGTACCCCGATGTGGAACCCTACTTTTACATGGCGATAAACAAAAGTGATGAACTCAACAATCCGGGACGTTATTTTCACAAACCTTTCCATTTTGTAGCCAATCTGGCTGTTGGAGGAGGATTTACCGGTCTGCCTTATTATCCGCGAAAATTCAATATCTTTCCATCGTGGAACAAGAATTTTAAGAAAATGACAGCCTTGCCCCCCCGTGGTGAGTCGGCCACTATGTACATCGACTACATCCGTATCTACCAAAACGGAACACCGGGAGAAGAATTTTATATTAAAAAATAATTATTACCGTATGAAACGAGCATGTAACTACTTCACATCCAAGGTTATGGTAATGTTGGCATGCGAGTTCCATACGACCGTTAAAAAAACAATAATTACCGTATGAAAGAAATCTCAGGAAAATTTGTAACCATCCAGGGTGAACGGTATTACGAAATTCAACATTTTGATGCCATGCAACCGTTTTTCATCAGCATTGCCAGCGAATCTGATGTGTGGATGTATTTATCGTCGAATGGAAGTCTGTCGGCCGGCCGTCGCAATCCCGACAATGCCCTATTTCCCTATTATACCGATGATAAAATCACTGATTCGGCAGAGATTACAGGAAGCA
>JAVFAG010000075.1:0-13774 GCA_034002585.1 Paludibacter sp. | reverse complement strand
ACTTCCGAATACCGGACAAACAAATCGATGTGTTTTTTGTGCAGGTGTTCGGCTCCGATACCAATGATAATCATTTGTACAGGAATAATAATCAGAGAGACAAGTAATACAACTCCCACCCATTTTTCGAACCAGAAACTCACTATCAGCAGCAGTAAACTCACAAGCACTGAAGCAATTGCATAGGGAAGGAAAAACGAATAAAAAGGTCTTAAATCATCGCTCACGCGGGTTACTAAAAGCGTCCCGGTAACCGAATCGATACGGTTATTGGTGAGCAATCGCGGATACAGCATTTTTTTAATTCCGGCTACAACCATGTTACCCGCTTTGTAATTAGTGAGTGAAGCGTAATACGCCAACACATATCTGCCAGTCAGAAAAACAAGACCCAAGAGGAGTTTCTGAGGAATGAGCTGACCATCAACGAGCCAAGCAGCCGCAAAATCGGATACATACCATGCAAAAAAAATAAAGCACCCGGCACTTACTATCGTCAACACCGAGGCTGAAATATACGCACTTTTAGCTTCCACCAATCGTTTACCCAGCCACCGGGATGCACTTTCCTCCTTCAAACTCATTCAATTCTCTCTGTTATCTATTGTTTCAGAGGGTAACAGTTGGAATCAATAAATTGTTTAAATGGTACAGCAGGCAATCCTTCAGCATTGTATAAATTGACTTCAGGATTCGATTGCCAGGCATATTGAATATGTGTGATCTGATCAATTGTTACACCCGGCTCCAGCACAACGTGAGTAGAATCGATATACGCTTTGGTCCATTGCCAGTTGCCATCCCGGATTTTTACAGCAAAGCCTTTCACCGACAAATCCTGCGCAATATCCTTACTCAAATCTGGGTGCATAGAACTGTTAACAAGTTGATTTTTCACAACAAGTCCGCTCCCGGTTTTAGTAAAGTGTACATGAATCTTACCATCTACTATGCTGAAAGACTTACACATCGGCCCTGAATAGACAATAGAATCTCCATACGCCTTTGCTTTTGCAGCCAGGTACAATCGCCGTCCAACATCCTGTTTGTTTTTAGGATGGATATCGTTGGCATCTCCAATATCGATGGCACAAGCCATGGCCGTATTTGTTGAGCGTAGCAGTGTCGCTGTTTGAGCATCGCGAAACGAAGCCCAATCGTCGGCTTCAACAGGTGTAGCCGATCGCTGTTTGTAGTTAGCTAACTGCACAAATAAAAAAGGAAGATAGCCCTGTTGCCAACGTACCCGCCAGTCATCAATAAGCATTGACTGCAATCCGGCATATTGGTTGTAACGACCGGCATTATTTTCTCCCTGGTACCATAAAAATCCACGAATGGCATAGGGAATGACTGGAGCAACCATCGCGTTGTAGTTAACCGTGGACGTATTGTAGTAATTTTGCCATTGTGCCACAGGCGGTTCTATGGTCGTGGAATGTGACCATTCACCATTGAGCTCTATCCGGCTGCCATCATCAGCAACTATGTACGCAGACTCTTTATCGTTGCCGATTTCAGCACTTCCCCAATGCACATACATGCGGATAGCCAGCAGATTATTACCCTTCTTTAAGCTTGTTACAGGTAATTGCAGTTTCTTTTCCTTCAGTTTGGAAAGCGACCGGGCAAGCTCTTTACCATTAAGATAGATTCGGTCGTCCTGGTCTTTAATGGGAAGATGCAGGATCCAGTTTTTTCGGGAATCGGCTTCATTCATGGGAAAGATTTTACGAAGCCACACCAACCCCCAGTATCCCGGATAGCCCATTGAGGTCATATTCAGCGGAAACGAGCTTCTTTTCCAGTTGGCATCCCTGTAGCTAAGTGTGTGAACCTTCAGTTTTAATCCCTGTTCGGAAGTACGGGCAATCTCTTCTCTCTCCTTTTCAGCAGCAATAGCCGTACGAACTTTCAGATTCCAGCGTGCCGTATCGCTATCAAATTCGTGCATCGAAAGGTAAAAATCGGGATGTGTCATCAGTCGCTCCCTGCTCATCCAGGTTTCCAGATTGGTAGCGCCCCTGGCTGCAACTATCACACCAACCGGAACTTGTTTGTCGAGGTGGAGATTGCGGGCAAAGAAATAAGCAACTGCAGAAAATTCAGGCACCTGCGAAGGACTACTCAATTGCCAGGAGGAAGGGGGCAAATCGCCGATTGGCTGTGCAGATGTCGATGGCTGTATCGTGTTTATCCGAATCTGTGGATAATTAGCCGATGCAATTTCCTTTTCCTGATTCAAAACACCACTTTTCAGTTTCCATTCCATATTCGATTGTCCTGATGCAAACCATACTTCGCCCACTAAAATATTACGTAACATCAGCGTATCGTCCGGGCTCATTACGCGTAAAGTACGTTCAACATCCGAGGCTGCCATCGGATCCAAACGCACCATCCAGCGTCCGTCGGCTCCTGTTACAGTTGATTTCAGCTGATTTTCGAATTGGACACTCACCTTCTGACCCGGAGCAGCCCGTCCCCAAACAGGAACGGTAAGCTGTTGTTGTAATACTGCATTATCAGTAAAAATTCCTGCAAGACGAAGCTCTCCCTTGCAATACGAGGTAGTCAGCCAGATAACAAGTAAAAGAAGTACTCTGCTTTTCATTCAATTAAAATGCAGGATTACTTAGTTGAAAAAGAGATTTTCTTCGGCCATATTCCTGAATAATAGGCCTTATCAAGCAGATTTACCGTTTCCACCTCGTTTTTCAACTGTGCCATGTGTTTCATGTCGCGGTAGAGATAAAACGTAAGCCAGTAAGCATACTGGTACCGTTCGTACATAGTACGCGGTTGCTGCCAGAAGGCATACCAATTATCGTTTACACCCATCGACCGGGCAAGTTGGGTTACATGCTGCGATTTCGCCCACAGTTCATCCGTAAGTTTTTTAAACAAGCGGTTCATGGCCTTATAATCGGTGTCGCCGGTCTGAATAAGTGTAGCCTTATCATCTATTCCAAGGGAAATCAGTGAAACCTTTTCTTCAATCTGCGTATCACCATCGAGGTCGTATTCAATCAAGTCGAAGAAGCCATTGCTATCGGTATCACTGTAGCGCACAGTTGCCCATTTTGAAGGATCGGCCTGATCGCGAACATGTTTTTTTGCAGGCGGATATAAACCACCGTATCCCTGGAAACAGGCAGCATTCTGGTCAATACGCCAGGCTCCCCATTCGGCACCATACAGATGCAACCTTCCATCAAAAGGAGCAATATACAAATTCCCTTTCCCTGAATTATCCTGGTCGAACTCTCCCCGATCACCTATCGCATCGGCCTGTTTATTATTGTCGAGTCCCCCCTTTTCCATCCCCACTTTCCAAAGGTCTTTAGGTTCATAAAACTCGACACGTTCCCAGCGATTACAATCATCGTCCTCATCGAACACAAACCAGCAATAGTCCCACTCCCCTTCTTTAAATATCTTTTGATAAGCCACTTTTTGATCAGGATAAATCAACTGATCGTTTTGCCGCCAGCGTGCATCGTAAAAGTAATGTTCCGTACCGGGAAGACCTCTCATAGAAGAAAATGTGTGAATCTGATCGGAATACGCAAATCCACGGCCTGAGAATTTGAGCGACATATCGAAGTCAAATTCATTGCCCTGTCCGTTGTCGTTGTCCATGTCCCATGTGATAGCTGCATAATCAATACGTTGCGTAAACTGAATATCATGCTCAGGATTTACATTTTCAAATTCGGACTTATCCGGTTTGCCTGGTTCGGAACGGAAACGGGGCGTATCCACCAGTCGGATAGCCATTTCCGATAACTTATCCTTATCAAAATCATAGAAAATAAACGGGTTTTCCCAGCTATAGCGCAAGTCATCGATGCGGAAGGTTGAGCCATGCATCTTCAGAAAGAGCGTATTTCCATGATAATCGGTAAAAAAATTAGCATGACCGTTATGCTCCCAGGCCCTCAGGATAAGTTCGTTCCAGTTGATAAAATTCTTAACACCATCTTTTTCGCCCCAGTCGATGATGTACATAAAATCGGCCCACCAATCGAAATTGTACCGCGGTTTGAGGCCTCCGTTTTGTACGACCAGCTGCACTTCAGCTATACCGTCACCATCTGTATCAGTCCAATCGACACATAAATCCCGCAAACCACCGTATTTTCCATCCCCATCAATATCAACGCACAGACAATCGCTGTCGGTATCGCCTTCCACTTCACCCGATTGCATATCATCATCGTCATCAATCCAGATAAACGACATTCCGTTACTCAATTTACCCTGCAACACATCCGGATCGCCATCCTTGTCGAGATCAATGTACTCAAGCGATGAAAGATCTGTAGTAGGAGCTATTCGCCAGGGAATGAGCCGGGTATTGTTGTTCCAGTAATTCGTTTGTGCCGACAAATTTACGATAACGAAGAGGAAACCAGCAACAAGGTAGAATTTCATAAGCTACTAATTTACATTTGGATAAAATCCCATGAGCAAAGTCAGGGATATACCTTAACTGAAGAATGTTTCATCAGAAAATGATATATTCCAGTATAGCCAATAGTACAACAAAAACACTCAGGTACCTGAAGTTTTTATACCAGGGAATCGTTTTAAGCTCTTCCGAATCTTCGTGCCAGAGGTGTTTCTTCCAGGTGTATACGGCTGTAACCTCAGCATCGGGTGTTTTACCAGCCAGACTTACCACTACATTCACCACAAAGCTGATGACGAGCAAAACAGGTACCCACAACAGGAAGTGGAACGGAGCCATGATTCCAAAACCAAATTTCAGAATCATTATCAGTAGTGACATGACCAGTCCCGACATTAATCCGGCAAAAGCCCCATTGGAAGTAGAACGTTTCCAAAACAATCCCACAAGGAAAGTGCCTACGATGGGAGGTGCCAGATAAGAAGCAAATTCCTGATAATACGCAACGAGCGAAGCAAATTTGGAGATCAGCGGAGCCCAGGCCACAGCAATGACCAAAGCCACAAAAGATGTTATTTGCCCTACACGTACCAATTCCTTACCCGAAGCCTTTGGTTTCCAGGTACGGTAGAAGTCCATCGTAAACAGCGTGGAAACCGAATTAAGCGTTGCACTGAGCGTTGAGGTCAGTGCTGAAATCATTACAGCTATCATCAGTCCGATAAGACCTACCGGCAATAACCTCAATAACAACCGGGGATACACTTCATTAACTTCAATACCATAGGTAGCCCTGAGGGTATTCCCATCAATAATTTCATTGGGAAGCGGATAACCAAGATTAAAAATATCGATGGCACGTGCCACCATCCCGGGAGTCATAAAAATAAACAGGGTAAACACATACAGGAAGGCCACAAATAAAAATCCGACGCGCCCTTCGTTCACCGATTTAGCTGAAAGTACCCGTTGCACAATTACCTGATTATTTCCCCAAAAATAGAAACTGAGTACGGGAAGACTGAGCAGAATGCCAAACCAGGGCACAGTGGTATCGGTTGCCGGACGAATCAGATTCATCCATACACCATCTTCAAAACGAGTTACAAATTCACCCCAACCTCCGATTTCATCAAATGCAAACCACGAGAGCAAGATAGAACCGGCAATAAGTACCACCGACTGAATCATATCGGCATTGATAGCCGACGATAAACCACCGATAATGGTGTAAATACCAGCCATCACACCCATCCCGATGATTACCCACATCATATCAATTTCGGGAAACATCATTTTCAGAATAAGAGCACCTGTAAACAGTGCTGCTCCGGCATCCAGAAAAATATTTCCGATGAGTGTAATCAGTGAAAAATATTTTCGTGAACGATCGTCGAACCTACGGCCCAGGTATTCCGGAATAGTATAAATACCTGATTTGATGTAAAAGGGAAGAAAAAATAAGGAGATAAAAACGATTACAAAAACAGCTCCCACATTGTAGTTAAATACGGCAAATCCGCTTATAAATGCTTCTCCGGAATGGCCGATAAGGGTTGACGAACTGATACTGGCTGCAAAGAGCGAAAGGCCAATCACCAACCAGTTTTGACTTTTGCCTGCCAGAAAGTACTCTCCTTCCGAACTGTTTTTACGGTTTCTCAAGGCCCACCATACGATTCCGATTATAAACGCGATAATAATGGCTATATCGAGCCAGCTGACTTGTGCATCCAAAGTATATACGTTTAATTATTGTTGATTTGTAATTAAGTACAAAGTTAGCAGTATCTGCTAAAATACAAGATTCTTAACAATTCGTTCTGCATTTATTTCCTGTGCAATTGCCTGTTCCTGTTTAGAATTTTCAATAATAAATGCTACAAGATCATCGACATTGGCAGTTGCAACGCAACACCATTGATCTGAAGCACCATAGTACACATATAAGGTATTGTTAACTATCACATTACCGGTTGGGAACACCACACCCCACTTGTAAAGTCCGTCCTTTTCGAAAGTCGTTTCGGGTTCCATGATAAAATCCCGGGTACGGTACAATATTTTTGCAGGGTTATTGATATCAAGAATACATGCGCCTACTCTGTATGTAAACTGGTCATCCACACCATGGTACAACATTAACCATCCGGCTTTGGTACGCAGGGGCGGTGTGTTTCCGCCCACTTTCTTTTCCCACCACTGTTCGCCTTTGAGCAACAACACCGAAGGTACATTCCAGGTCATCAAGTCGGATGATGTTTTCAACCAGATAGCCGGATTATCGGTACCATAGTGTTTACCAATAAAATTTTTCGGACGGTGAAGCATGTAGTACTTTCCATTTATTTTTTCAGGAAAAAGAATCACATCGCGGTCATCCAGACTGGGTTCTGTTAGCCGTCCCACCTTTTTAAAATGCATCAAATCCTTTGACACTGCCAGTGCAGTATTTCCTACATTTTCGCGCAGGCATTTCGGAGCAAATTCATCATGACGTGGTGCTTTTACTTCATCGTAGCTGTATTTCCAGTACTGTCCCGGAGGATAGGGACGAAAAGCATAGGTCATGTAATATTCCGAACCAAACTTCACTACCCGCGGATCTTCTACCGAACCAGCATCAAAATTATCCGGAGTTGGAGACAAAACCGGCTTATCCTGTACACGTCGAAAGTTGAATCCATCTTCGCTGATAGCCAATCCGATATGAATTAAATGATCCTCATCATCACCAGCTGCTCTGTAAAGCAGATAAAACTTCCCATCTTCGTACCAGGCAGCCGGATTACAGACCACTAGATTTTCCCAACTATTTTTTGGATTCGGTGATAAAACCGGATTTCCGGCGTATTTTAGCAACTTCATTACAGCAAATTATAGGATTAAAGAAACAGTTTTCTACAGTGCAAATATAGTAGGAGACTGCAAGCAATGTCAGTATTATTTTGTCGTATAATAATGAAATTATGTAGGTGTTTTTTTGAAGCCTTATCGCGTTGAATTGTGATACAATTTTGACACAGTTATAATACTAAATTGAAATATTTAACACAAAACGAATTTTGAACATTACCATCACCCTATCATTTTGTTAATTAACCATAATAATTGCATTACAAACAGTATTTTAACATCCTGATATGCAACTAACATCCCCTTAATTGTGTTATTTTTGTGGTTCAAACATAAAAAATCAATTTAATACTATTTTGAAGTATTTATAATAGAATAAAGTCATGAAAAACATCATCCGGGAAATTACTCCACTAACAAACGAGGAATTTTTTGTCGTTCTTTACCATCCGAATGCCCAATTCGATTTTCCGACGCATTATCATCCTGAGTACGAAATTAATTACGTTGAAAAAGCTCGTGGCACGCGCGTTGTCGGGGAAACAGTGAACAGCTACGACGATGTGGATATGGTTATAACAGGCCCCAATATCTATCATTCATGGCAAAGCGAAACAGGTGGGGCTGAATTGGTGGTAACCGTCCAATTTCAGAAAGATTTACTTCCCGCGAGTTTTAATAACAAAAAACTGCTGACCCCCATTAAGGAAATGCTCGAACGATCGCACCGGGGTATTGAGTTCAGCAAGGAAACCATCCGCCAGGTTGCACCGAGGATTAAAAATCTGATTCACCAGGAGGGCTTTCAATCTTTTCTGAGTTTTCTTTCGATTCTTCAGGAACTGGCATTGTCCGAGAATCAACGAATCCTTTGCAGTCCCTCGTTTAGTCCTGATATCGACATGTTTAAAAGTCGTCGCATACGTATGGCCACTGCCTATATCAATAAAAACTTCCAGAACAAAATCATGATCAGTGATATTGCCGGATTGATTGGTATGACGAATTCTTCATTTTGTCATTTTTTCAAAAAGCGAACGCATAAATCCTTTGTCGATTACCTGAATGAGGTTCGAATTGGACATGCTGCTGTGCAGTTGATTGAAACCACCAAGTCCATTTCAGAAGTGTGCTACAACTGCGGATTCAACAATGTATCCAACTTTAACCGGATATTCCGTTCCAAGAAGGGACTGACACCCAGCGAGTTTCGGAAATTCAATCAGCAGCAGATTATGAAATACTAGTATCCTGCACTTCTATAAAACAGAGATTCGTTGACCAGAGGACTTAGCCGACCGGTCAACGAATCTTTATTTTAATCCCTCTCTGATTAAAACTTAGTCGATAATTAATTTTGATGTAATACTGCCAGTTTCGTTCATCACTTGCAACAGGTAGATGCCCGGATTACGAAGAGTGAAAGAATTGGTAGTTGCAGTCTGAGTAATTTTTCTTCCCGACATATCCAGTACAACTGCGCGATATCCTTCATGAATATAAATAGTATTTCCTTCCTGACGATAAAGCATCGTTGTGGATTGATCCACCGAAGTACCTAAATCGGCTGCAAAACGTGCGGTGAGAGTGACATCAGCCATTGGAACAAAGGTGTAACTTGCTTCTGTGGATACGTCAGCAGTGCCATCGTTCCAGGCTTCGAACACATTTCCACTGGCGGGTGTGGCAGTTACTGTGGCAGACGAACCCTTACTTACTGTCACTGGTGCACTAACATTGCCCTTAGCATTATCGGAACTGGCTGTAGTAACAACAACCGGATTGAACTCATAAGCACCCATTTCCACGGTTGTATTTATAACGCGGTTGCTACCCATCACATCGGTAAGAACAGTTGTGAAAGCACGAGCAGCATTAGCAAATCGCGGAGAAACATAAGGGTAGGCAACATCAGCACGACCTGAAAGAGTTGAACCAAGGCCAATCAATCCCGAACCAGAAGTTAAACGCCAGTCGGCAACTGCTATTTCAGTCATTTTTGTAGCATCATATCCCTGAAAAGCAGTAGCACTTGCAAAACCAGGACTGGCAATATCCGTTGCATTTTTATTTCCGTTTGCTGCAGTTATATCAGCATCCACAAAAGCTGCATCACTGAAATAGTTGTTGAAAATAGCCAGCTGTATTTCGCTTGCACTTTGAAAAAAGATATTATTTTTGGCATCGGTTGGTCCGGAATTGTTACTGAAAATACTATTCGAAACGCGCGAATACCGTACATTCTGTCCCCAATACAAACCTCCTACTCCATTGGTGGCATCGGTCGATTTGTTGTTCGCAATTACACTGTTTATAATGGAGAAGTGGGTATCCGAATTCACAAAAACGCCTGCGGAATAACTGCTTGAGCTATTATTTACAATAACACAATTCACAAGTGCTCCTCCGAAGTTCCAGCCAGCAGTAGGACTTACCAGCGTTGCATGTCGTTTAATAAATACCGCAGCACCATAGGTAGAGCCGTTGTTATTTCTGATAATACAGTTTTCAAGCACAGTTCCCACGCTCATAGCCACAGCCGAACCATAAGAGCTTGAACCCCGTTGCAATACAAATCCGTCAACTTTGGTAATTTTATCAAAAGCAACCGCCGGAGCCTGATCGCCGGTAAACAAAATCCGTCGTGCGAACTGTCCATCGAGAATTGTCTGGTTGTTCAACAAATCGCGCACTCCACTGCCATCGGCAGCATAACCGCCCATGAGTTGCACATTGTTTTTCAATTGAATGGATGCGGGAATAAGATAGGTTCCGGCAGCAAAATAAACTGTTCCCTGATTGGGATCAGCAGCAACTGCATCAATCATTGCCTGAATGTCGGCGGTTCCGGCAGCATTGGCCCAGGAGCTTCCATCGCCGGTGCCATCTGCTTTAACATAACGGGAAATCTGGGCAGAAATGCCAGTGGCAAGTGCCAGAACAAGAACTAAAAACGTAATTTTTTTCATGGGTATATCATTTTTTGTTTAGCAGTAACCTGTAAATCTTGAAACAGATAGCCACGTGACTATTCTTATGTCGATTTCATGCAACTACTGGTATTGTTTATATAGTACAAAACTAAGCGGATTATACTGCTATGATTTATACAATTTTGTTCAGATAAGATACAATCTGTCATTTTGCACCTTATCTGATCATTTTTAAAGGAAATAATCACCCATACCCGGGTCATTCAAATTACCTGCACTTAACCCTGGTTCGCCCGGATCGTCAAATCCATCGTTGGAAACCAGAATCAGCGAAATCTCATTATCCAGACCAATGCAACCGATAAGGGGCGACTGGTAGTGTTTCTTTGTGTTAGTTGTTATCATTTTACAATACAATTTTTGTTACTGATGATTGCCCTTTATTAATTAACTGAACCTGATATATTCCTTTTTCAGGAAGACGGATTGAATAATGTTCGTCGGATGTGTTAGCAGATGTAATTACCTTGCCGGCAACATTGTAAACAATAATGGTGGTTTCCGGCAAAAGCTGATTAATGGTAAGTCTCAGATTGGCAGCATCTGTATATACTCTTCCTGATTGATTCAGCGTTTCCGACGAAGTTGAAATCCGTTGAAACGATACCTCAAAACGAGTTATCTCCAGGCTGCCCTGCGATGTAAAACTGTAGCTTTCGTTGGCAAGATTTACTTCCTGTCTGGTATGTTTGTCAAGCAGCCATACATCCTGTTGAGATTCATTACCAGACGTTTTCAGTTCCAGTGTTGCAGGAACCGGCTGACGGGTATAGATCCCCAGAGCCAATCCATTAACTGCATCGGCAGGAAGAGCATTGAATGCATAGCGGATTCCTCCTGTTGAGCTAAAAAGCTGAGGAACATCGGTTCCTGTTGTCAGCCATTTTTCAAGGTCTTCGTTGATGGTATAGTCCGTAGTTTGCGATTCATCCAGAATCAGGGTTGTATTATCACTTCCACCATTCGAGGTCAGATTCAGCTGAATAAGATTTGTTGTTTGCGGTGAGACAGAAGGGGCAGCCTGACGGCCTGCTAAATCAAAGCTAAGATTAGCGCCTGTACCTCCCGAACTTGCCTGCACAAAGAAAGAGGAGAAAGCCTTTATTTCAGAAACCGATGTGTTGGCTGATTGAGTATATGTAGTACCATTGTGGAAAGTAAGAAAGTTAGCACCTACATTACTACCTGTGAACGAGCTCAGGTAGGGGGATCCCACCAGGTTCCAGCCTTTGTGGTTAGCTGCGATTTCGAGTGCTTCACCGTGATTGACAACTGCCACCGTACGAGCAGTTTCGGCACTACTAATGAGCGTTTTATTTAAGGGAAACGACAGCACATAATCGCCGGTCAGACTATTTGCCAAACCTATGATATAGCCTTTGTTTGCATCCAGTGTCTGACCTGAAGTGAGCGTTTTCCAATTGCTTTCGGTACCTTCGTTTACAGTTCTTGAAGCACCATCGTAATACTTAATCCACCAGTTCACGCCATATTCCAGTGTGCCGCTTCCCGATACTTTTACAATATCGGCAACAGCAACCGCCGAAGGCAGGGAGATGAAATACCATTTGCTGTTATCGAGTGTCTTTTCCAGCGTCAGATTTCCTGTAACACTGATTGCTGCATCGACTTTTACTCCCGGAGCAGTTGTTTTACCAGCCTTCAGCTTCATCGTACCACTAACAGTAAGTGGCTGACCGGCAATAACTTTTGCACCCGGTTCGACGGTAATGCTCTTCACCGATTTTGCATTATTTACCGTAAGCGTGGCATCGGTCACGGTAATATCGCAATCTGTACAATTGTTTAGAGAAGTGGCATTCGTATTTGTAGCCTCAGTGATATTCACAGTATTTGAAGCAAAATTAGCCTGTAAGGTGCGGTTGGTGGTAGCAGTGAAAGTATAGCTTGTAGCAGTGGAAACCTCGGTGTCGTTTTCAGTCCAGTTGATAAAGCGGTAACCTGAAGAGGGAGTGGCGGTTTGGGTGATTTGGCTGCCCTTGCTCACTTCCTGGTTGGCGTTGACAGTACCGTGGGAATTGTTGGAAGACGAAACAGTTGAAGTGATGGGGTCGTATTCGTAGGCGCCCATGTCTACAGTTGTATTGAGAACACGGGTGTTTCCCTGGATGTCGGTGGTGACGGTGGTGTAAGCGCGGGCTGCATTATTGAATCGAGGGGAAACATAAGGATAAGGGATGTCTGCTCTGCCTAAAGGATTAGTTCCCAATCCAATCAATGGTGAATTGTATTTTAATCTCCAATCAGAGTTCTCAATTTCTGTTTTCTTTGTATTGTCTGCACCTGCATGTCCATCAAAAGTCGTTGGGCTCGCAAATTGCGGATTTGCATAATTAGTTGATGTTAAATTGGCGTGTCCCGGACTTGCGCCTGTAACTTCTGTTCCCAGACCAATAGGTATGGATGAATCACTAAAATAATTTGCCCAAACAGCTGCAAAGTTTGTTGTAGCAGAATAAAAATTATTTCTACCACTAACAGGCGAATTATTGTTATAAAAGATATTGTTTGCAATCCTACTATAGCGAATATTCGCTCCAACAAATAATCCTCCTACACCATCAGTTGCATCAGTAGTTTTATTGTTAGCAATCACACAATTAATTAACGAAAAGTGAGAATCCTGATCAACCCATATTGCTGCTGAACGATTTGAACTTGTATTGTTTATGATAATACAATTGATTAATGCAGCACCAATGTTCCAACCTGCAGTTGGGTTTGATAGCGTTGCGTGACGTTTAATAAAAACAGCTGCTCCATATGATGACCCATTGTTATTTCTTATAATGCAATTCTCCAATACAGTACCCACACTCATAGCGACTGCAGATCCATATGAGCTGGACCCCCGTTGTAATACAAACCCATCTACTTTGGTAATTTTGTCAAAAGCTACATGTGGAGATTGATCGCCAGTAAACAATAACCTTCGACCATACTGCCCATCCAAAATTGTCTGATTATTCAACAAATCTCTTACTCCACTCCCATCAGCAGCGTAGCCACCCATGAGTTGTACATTATTTTTAAGTTGAATCTGAGCACTAATAAGGTAAGTACCTGCAGCAAAATAAACAGTTCCCTGGTTGGGTTCAGCTGCGACTTCGTCGATTCTTGTTTGTATTTGTGTTCTACCCGATGCATTAGCCCAGGAAGTTCCCAAACTATCTCCTACACCTACAGGCTTAATATACCTTGATATCTGCGCATTACTGCTCAAACCCAGTAACGCTAACAGAAAAATAAATGTAACTTTTTTCATGTGCTTCATTGTATTAATTTGTTTCGATTTTTATCAGAGATATTCTTCGCAACAAACATACAATCTCACACACACTATCATTTATATTATTTTGCTTACATTCAGTAAAATAATGAACTCATTCCATAAAAGAATTGAAAAACCTTTTCTGAAGGGCATTTTAGCAAATAGACTCATAATCAAATCAACAAAATAGCATAAACATTGAACAAAATTGCATTATTA
>JAVFAG010000074.1:0-14018 GCA_034002585.1 Paludibacter sp. | reverse complement strand
CCAACCAGCATATCGATTACCGGTATTTCAATCATGGTATACGCTCCCGGACGTGCTTTCATAGTTGCACGGGCACACGATACCAAAATTTGTCCGGTTAAAGCCGGATTGTTAATTTTCATATTGAACTCGAAAAGCTGGTTGTAAGTAGTACCGGAAACTCCTTTACGAACAAGATTCACACCATGTCCCATGTCGATAAGATTGTGAACACTGGCAACTTGAGTAACATGCGTTTCGTCGTGCACAAAATAGGCATCAGTTTTAATTACATGAGCTACTTCCTCAAATTGATAACCTTCCTCTACTTCTATGTACACCATCCGACGATGGATACCTGTACCGGTAGGAATAGTCATCGACAACGCTTTTTTAACGCCCGGAATGGCTTTAACAGCCACTGTGTGACCCATACTCATACCCGGACCAAAGTTAGTGTAAGTAACACCTTTGGGTGCCATCGCTTCAAGTAACGCACGAACTACTGAATCGCTTCCCGGGTCCCATCCTGCAGAAACAATAGCTACCGCATTGTTAGCCTGAGCTACCGGTTCCAGTTCCTGACGAAGTTCCCAAATAGAGCTGTGAATATCGTAACTATCCACAGTATTAATACCCAACGCCAGCATCTCACGAGCCTGGGCAGGTACGCTACGGGTTGGCGAACAAAGTACAGCTACCTGCACATCGTTCAGCTTACGAATATCATCCACAATGGAAATACCTGTTAATTCAAGGGGATTGTTGGCTGTTGAACCAGCACGACGAACCACACCCGCTACTTCGAAATCGGGTGCCGCTTGTAAAGCTTCGAGCACAGCTTTACCGATATTGCCATATCCTACTATGGCAGCACGAATTTTCTTCATTTTCTCTATTTTTAGTTTATTGTTTCCTGATAAAGGGATTGCAAAGGTACTAAAAGCTGTGTTTCAACAAAAAAAAACGATAAAAAATGTTTTTTGCAGTGATTCGAAATTTACAAAATGAAATCAAACAAACTCAATCTGATTTCAATTTATAACATCAATAACATTATTACTTATATATCAATAGTTAACATGAAAAAATTCTACTTTATCATAATAATTTCTGAATCAAATCCTGACGATTAATCTTTTGCAAGGTCCTGTAGATTTCCTTTTTATATTCCGGTTTGTACCAAAAGAAAAACTGCCGCTGTTCCAGTTTTTCCTGTTTTGTACGTGGTGTGTACATAGGCTCCAGGGTATAGGGATGATAACCGGAATAATAAATCTCAGTTGCAACCGTCATCGGAGTCGGAGTAAAATCCTGTACCTGTTCGAGCTTGAAATCCAGGTTTTTGGTACGGATAGCCAAATCGGCCATATCTTCGGGACCACAATTGGGATGGCTGGAAATAAAATACGGAATCAGCTGTTGATTTTTACCCGTTTCGCGATTGAGCCGGTCGAACATTTCCTTGAACTTATAGAAATAGTCGAAGGATGGTTTGCGCATCACTTTCAACACATTATCCGAGGTATGTTCCGGTGCAATTTTTAACCGGCCTGAAACATGTTTTGTGATTAACTCTCGGGTATACTCTTCATGCGAGCGATTCGATTTTTCATCTTTTGTATCCGTAAGCATGATATCGTAACGAATTCCACTTCCGACAAATGACTTCTTAATACCCGGAATTTTATCCACCGAGCGATAAATATCGGTGAGTGGCGAATGATCGGTATTAAGGTTGAAACACACTTTCGGGAAAATACAGGACGGTTTTCTACATTGTTTACAGATTTCCATGTCCTTGCCGCGCATTTCGTACATATTAGCCGAAGGCCCACCTAAATCGCTTATATAGCCCTTAAAATCAGGCATTGTGGTAATTTGCTTTACCTCGTTTAAAATGGACTCTTTGGAACGGGAAACGATAAATTTTCCCTGATGCGCTGAGATAGTACAAAAGGCACATCCCCCAAAGCAACCCCGGTGCAGGTTAACCGAGAATTTAATCATCTCGTAGGCAGGAATTGTTTTCCCTTTGTACTTGGGATGAGGCAAGCGGGTATAAGGTAAATCGAACGACGCATCGAGTTCACCCTGCGAAAGAGGTTGAAAAGGAGGATTTACCACTATGTACTTCTCTCCCGTTTTTTGAATCAGTCTATCGGCATTATATCGGTTCGATTCAATTTCAATATGCTTGAAATTAGAGGAATACAATTTTTTATCCTGTAAACAAGTCTCGTGATCGACCAGGGTTTTGGTTTTCCATTTCGGATGTTCCGGCACTTCTTTTACAATATAAGAAGTTTGAGGAATATGTTGAAGTTCCTTAAACGATTTTCCGTTTTTCAATTCTTCCAGAATAGCCAGGAGCGGCTTCTCTCCAATCCCATACACCAGCAAATCGGCTTTTGTACTGAACAAGATTCCGGGCATCAGTTTATCCGACCAATAATCGTAATGCGTAAACCGACGTAAGGAAGCTTCTATTCCACCTAATAAAATGGGTACATCGGGAAATAATTTTTTGAGAATATTGCAGTACACTACCGAAGCATAATCAGGCCGAAAATGAGGCTTACCATCTGGTGAGTAGGCATCATCAGAACGAAGTCGCTTGTTGGCTGTATAATGGTTCACCATCGAATCCATATTGCCGGCAGTTACTGCAAAAAACAAACGGGGTCGTCCCAGCTTTTTAAAATCACGTAAATCGTCCTGCCAGTTGGGTTGCGGAACGATGGCCACTTTCAGGCCCTGCGCCTCCATCATGCGACCAATAACAGCTGCGCCAAAGGAAGGATGATCGATATAGGCATCTCCCGAAAAGAGAATTACATCCAGTTCATCCCATCCACGTAAATCAATTTCTTTTTTGGTAGTGGGAAGAAAATCGGTAAGTCGGTACTCTTTCGGTATCATACATTTATGTTTCGTTAATAAAATTCTGAATTGCTTTTTCCACCTCTAATTGAGCTTTCTGTAAATCATCGTTTACAATTTTCAGATCAAACTGAGGTGCAAACGAAAGTTCGTATTCGGCTTTAGCAACCCGTAAATCAATCATTTCAGGGCTATCGGTACCTCTTGATGTAAGCCGGTTGCGCAATTCGTCAATACCCGGCGGAGCAATAAAAATTAGCAAAGCCCGGTCACCAAATTGTTTTTTTATATTCAGTCCACCTATAACGTCAACATCAAAAATAATGTTCTTACCATTAACCCCGATTCGGTCAATTTCACTTTTCAATGTACCATAGTAACAATCTTTGTACACTTCCTCGTATTCCACAAACTCATCGTTTGCAATTTTAGCACGGAACTCATCGGGTGTAAGAAAGTAATATTCCACACCGTTTTGTTCATTACCCCGTGGCAACCGACTTGTAGCAGAAATCGAGAACTCGATATCCAGTCCTTTATTAATCAAATAGTTAACTATAGTACTTTTACCAGCACCCGACGGGGCCGAAAAGATGATAAGTTTGCCAGCCATAGTGTGAAATTGTTTTACAATTTTAAAAAAAACAGTAGTCCTGTAAGCCGGGTTCTGTACCCCGATTGCTCGGGGCGTTTGTCATTTATCTCGAACAACTGTCGCCAGTTGCCTCCAGCAATCTACCCCCCGGCATCGGACGGGCCGTCCTACTGCGCCGGTATACATGATCTTGCAACCCATATGGCGTACGGCCGGCTATGTTGCCACAACCGCCGGTGGGCTCTTACCCCACCTTTTCACCCTTACCTTTCCCCGGAGGAAAAGGCGGTCGTTTTCTGTTACACTACACTGCCCTCGCGAACAGCTTCCCGTTAGGAAGTATGGTGCCCTTTGTTGCCCGGACTTTCCTCCCCGTTGAAACAACGGAGCGACAAACCGGACTACTGCTTTTCGGGGTCAAAGGTACTAAAAAATGAGGAAAAAGGAAATTGCAGAAAAGTACTACCTTTGCAACTGTTTGCGACTGTACAATGCTTTCAATGATAAATCAGATGATCAGTCTCAACGATTTGTGCGTATAATTATACCAGATTGACTAATTAATTCAATGAATATCAACCCTTTTAAAAAATACTCGCCGGAGCAAGGTGAACTCCCGCCCGGACAAGACATCCATTTTGTTAACAAAGTAATTAAATCCATTTTGATTATAGTGGGTACTCTTTCGCTTGGCCTGGGAATTGTGGGAATGGTGCTACCTGTTTTACCCACAACTCCATTTTTATTGTTATCAGCAGCCGCATATGCCCGTGGCTCTAAACGATTTTACCGCTGGTTAATGGGGAATAAATGGTTCGGCCATTACATTCTGAATTACCGGGAAGGAAGAGGCATACCCCGCAAAGCAAAGATTACCGCTATTACGATGTTGTGGATCAGCATTCTCATTTCGGTTATCTTTTTTATCTATAATCCGTATTTTAAAGGATTGCTGGTCGTTATCGCAGTAGCGGTAACCTGGCATTTACTCGTGTTAAAAACTTCTCAGACTAACTGATCGAGTTTTGAAACGTTTTTATCTATATCTTCCTGCGAGAGCGCATAGTTCACTAAATCGCCGGCTAAGAACTGATCGTAAGCCGACATATCCACCAAACCATGTCCTGAAAGGTTAAACAAAATAACTTTTTGTTTGCCTTCTTCTTTGGCCAGTTTGGCTTCACGAACTGCAGCAGCAATAGCATGAGCAGATTCCGGAGCAGGAATAATACCTTCTGTTTGAGCGAATAAAACTCCGGCCTCAAACGATTCTAACTGCTGAATGTCCATTGCTTCAATAAAATCATCCTTGAGAAGCTGACTTACCAGCATACCTGCACCATGGTAACGCAAACCACCAGCATGGATATGTGCCGGTGAAAAATCGTGTCCAAGCGTAAACATTGGAATCAGAGGAGTATAGCCAGCCTCATCCCCAAAGTCGTAATGGAACTGACCGCGGGTTAATTTAGGACAGGAAGCAGGTTCGGCAGATACAAAGCGGGTTTTGGCATTTCCCTTAAAATTATGACGAAGGAAGGGAAATGAAATACCCGAGAAGTTAGAACCACCACCAAAGCAACCAATAACCACATCGGGATATTCACCTGCCATCTCCATCTGCTTTTCAGCTTCAAGACCGATGATGGTTTGATGCAGGGACACATGATTGAGCACGCTACCCAGGGTATATTTACAATTTGGTGTGCTCATTGCCAGCTCAATAGCTTCCGAAATAGCTGTACCAAGGCTTCCCTGGTAATTGGGATGCTCGGTTATAATTTTTCGTCCTGCTTTTGTCGACATCGAAGGTGAAGCAATCACCTGGGCACCCCAGGTTTGCATCAGGGAGCGTCGATATGGTTTTTGTTCGTAGCTAATTTTTACCATATACACGGCCAGCTCAACACCAAACATTTTAGTAGCCAGGGCCATTGCAGTCCCCCACTGTCCGGCACCTGTCTCGGTAGTCAGGTTAGTTACACCTTCCATTTTGTTATAATACACCTGAGCGATGGCTGAATTCAGTTTATGTGAACCCACCGGACTCACACTTTCATTTTTGAAATAAATATGAGCAGGAGCATCCAGCGCTTTTTCAAGACCATACGCCCGAACCAGTGGTGTTGGTCGATAAATTTTATATTTATCATACACTTCTTCGGGTATATCAATCCAGGCGTCTTTAGTGTTTAATTCCTGATGTACCAGTTCCTTAGCAAATAAAGGATACCAGTCTTCGGCAGTCATAGGTTGTTTTGTACCCGGATGTAATGCCGGTAATGGCTGATTGGGCATTTCAGCCAGGATGTTGTACCACTGTGTAGGCATCTCTTTTTCTGAGAGCATAAACCGTTTTTGCTTTTCCATATCGATCGTTAATTGAATAATTTGAGATTAGAATTGCAAATTTACTAAATCAAACTGAAAATTTAAAATTTTATCGAATAATTTCTTTATACATTGATATTATTTCGGTCAATTTACTGTTAATCTTTCACTTTGATAGTTTTTTATCCGGTATTCGATAAAAAAGTGTAAATTTGCGTAAAATTGAACAAACATGATACAATCGATGACAGGCTTTGGAAAAGCCACAGGAGAATTCAACGGCAAAAAGATAGTTGTTGAAATTAAATCACTCAACAGCAAGCAGATGGACATTTCAACACGGATATCCGGAGTCTATCGTGAAAAAGAAATTGAAATCCGTAATGAAATTTCGCAGGCTCTGGAGCGTGGAAAAATTGATGTATCGCTGTATATCGACAACTCGGGAAAAGACAGTATAACACAGATAAATCCGGTACTTTTTGAATCATATTACCAGCAAATCAAGTCATTGGCAAATCAGAATTCACTCGAACCGCCCACTAACTGGTTCGAAATTATACTTCGTTTACCTGAAGTGATGAAAACAGAAACCGCCGAGCTCGACGAACAGGAATGGATGGTAGTCAAAGGATTGATAACTCAGTCGTTGGCGGCAATTAAAAACTACCGTGCACAGGAAGGAAAAACACTGGAAAAGGTATTTCGCGAACGGATCACCGATATCCGTAATCTGTTGATTGCCATTGAACCCTTTGAAGCTGGTAGAGTTGAAAAAATTAAAGCAAAACTGGAAGAAAACTTACAGAATATATCTGAGAAATTCGATTACGACAAAAACAGGCTCGAGCAGGAACTGATTTTCTACATCGAAAAGCTGGATGTAAACGAAGAAAAAGTGCGTCTTAATGCACATCTTGATTATTTTCTTCAGATAATGGAAACAGAAAACTCGCCTGGTAAAAAACTGGGCTTTATAACCCAGGAGATTGGACGGGAAATAAACACACTGGGGTCTAAATCGAACCACAGTGAGATGCAAAAAATTGTTGTACTCATGAAGGACAATCTTGAACAAATTAAGGAACAGGTTTTGAACATACTCTAACAGCATGTATCATGAAAATCAGTCAGTTTATTAAATCGGCGTATTCGTTTATTACCCACGATTTGTGGCGTATCACTGATGCTGAATTATCAAAACACAAACGCATTCCCTTTCGTCTGCTGAAGGTTATCATGATAGCGATTAAGGGAGTTGGCCGTGATAATTTGTTTATCAATGCTTCTGCACTTACTTATTCGGTTATGTTTGCCCTTGTCCCGCTTATTGCTTTGTTTATTGCAATTGGTAAAGGTTTTGGTATTGAGGACAGTATAAAGGTATGGATAGCAGAACTTATGGCTGCCCAGAAAGAACTCATTCCCTTTATCATGAGTTTTGTAGATCGCTATCTTGAATCGGCTCAGGGAGGTGTTTTCATTGGTGTGGGTGTTGTTATTTTACTGGTATCGGTGATGAATCTGCTAAACTCAGTAGAGCGAACCTTCAATAATATCTGGCAGGTAAACAAATCGAGATCATTGCTTCGTCAATTTACCAGCTATTTTTCATCCCTTTTTATTATACCTATTATTATTGCAGTTACCGGTGGTATCAACATCTATTTCAGTAATTTACTGGATCAGCTGCAACTCACCCAGGTTTTATCACCACTGCTCACTTTTGGAATGAAAACTACTCCCTATGTAGTTAGCTGGATTGTATTTACAGTTATTTACCTATCGGTGCCCAATACACGTGTGAAATTTCAAAACGGTATGATTGCCGGCATTGTGGCAGGTACGGCCTTTCAGTTTTTTCAAATGATTTATATTGAAGGGCAAAGCTACCTTTCGCGTTACGACCTTGTTTATGGTAGTTTCGCAGCCATTCCGTTACT
The DNA here is from genome assembly GCA_034002585.1 of Paludibacter sp. Classification (GTDB taxonomy): domain Bacteria; phylum Bacteroidota; class Bacteroidia; order Bacteroidales; family Paludibacteraceae; genus Paludibacter. The sequence continues at coordinate 6,287 of JAVFAG010000074.1, read as the reverse complement.
GCTCCTTTGGTTACAGATTTCATTTACAATACTTTTATTGGGTGCTGAAATATCCTATGCATCACAAAATCTTCAAAATTACGATTACGAAGGTGATACTAAAAATATCAGTATCCGTTATAAGCGATTCATCAGTTTGTTTCTGACTTTTGTCATCGTCAGACGTTTTGAAAATCAGGAACAACCAGTAAAAGATGAAGAGTTTTCTACCATGTATAAATTGCCAATACGATTGGTAAATCAGGTACTTTCTGAACTTACCGAAGCACGTATAGTCACTGAAATTGTGGATGAAGATTTTAAATCCAAAGCATATCAACCGGCTATGGATATTCATCAGTTGAGTATTAAAACACTCTTCGATAAAATGGAGTCGGAAGGTGCTGAATTGTTTTTGAGTAACAAAAATGAGGAACTCGATCGACTTTGGAATATTTATGTTTTGCTTGATAAACCAGATCATCAACCCGATAGGGAAATTTTAATCAAGGATTTGTTGAATGAATAAACCAGTGGTAGTTGGTATTACGGGGGGCATTGGAGGTGGAAAATCTACTTTAGCGACTATGCTACGGAATTTGGGTTATTCTGTTTACGATACCGATCGGGAAGCACGCCGGCTGCAAAACGAGCATTCACAACTGGTAAGCGCTATCAGCTCTCTTTTTGGAAATGCTATTTATCAAAACGGAGCACTCAACAGACCTGTTGTTGCTGAACGTGTTTTTTCAAATCCGTCTCTTTTACAGCAACTTACTGAGTTGGTTCATCCTGTGGTGAAAGCAGACTTTTTACAATGGATAAGTCAACAGGAAGCTAAAATCGTCTTCATTGAAAGCGCTGTTCTCCTGGAAGGAAAGTTTGACTCCCTGACGGACTCTATCATCGTGGTTACAGCCAGCGAAGACATTCGGATACAGCGGGTTATGCAACGGGATGGAATCAGCCCTGAACACGTGAAAGCCCGTATGCAACATCAGCTTCCGGAAGAAGAAAAAATTAAAAGAGCTGATAAGGTGATTTATACAGACAACGGTTTGAAGGAAGAAGAAGTAAAAAGGGTTATCGGCGAGTGTATGGTTCGCTGATAACCCTTTTTTTAATGATTAATGATTAATGGGTGGGGATTTGAAGCTTATTTGCGTTAGTTTTAATTCAGGTTTGGAAGAACGGAGTATTCGCGTGAATAACGCAAGTGCTGATCAACGTAATTTTCATCGTAACTCACCTTTACATCCTTAATTGAACCATCGTCAGCTTTCACCAGCGTATAAACAGGATTAACAAATCCGCGATAGGGAGCAATATTCAGTTTGGCATAACGTTCCAATATTTCCTTATGAATATCCTGATTTACTTTTACGGCATAGGTTTCTACCAGCATTTTTGCAGCTTCCAGATCACCGGTAGATTTTATACGTTGAATTTCTTTCAACAACTTACCAAATAAATCCCTCAGTTTTAGGTAATCGTTAACCACCACATAGGACTTACCATCTTTCTTTTTAAGTTCCACTACCCCATCGGCACTACCTTTTTCGAATACCCATGATGCAATCAGCTGACGATTACGCATGTGGGCCTGTTCGATATTTTTACCGGGTTGAATTCGGGTAAGCTGTGTCATCAGTCCGTTCATCAAATAGCTGTAGTACTGCGTTTTATAGGCTTCTGCATCGGGCAACAGTCCCAGTTCCACCATTTTCGGGTCAGCCATGTAGTAGAGCCCGAACAGGTCGGCACGTGATTCTTCAACCGGTGAACCATAGGCTTTCAGTGCATCGGGACTCACACCTGGCAAGAGTTTACCCGAACCATGTCCCAGGCATTCGTGTAAGTCGGTATGGAGGTTGTCAGTTAACGAACCATACTTCTTAGCCCTTTCAATTTCGGTTTCACTCCACATAAATTCTTCCATAAATCCACTTCCGGCAGATGCTTTGGTGTATGCTTCCGTAATATTTTCAATGGTTACCGATTTTGAACCATGTTCAGCACGAATCCAGTTCGAATTCGGAAGGTTGATACCAATTGGTGTGGCCGGATAACAATCGCCCCCTAACATGGCAGCTGTAATTACCTTGGCTGTAACCCCTTTCACTTCTTCTTTTTTAAATTCTTTATCGGTAGGTGAATGATCCTCAAACCATTGTGCGTTGTCACTGATAATAGTCGTACGTTTGGTAGCTTCAACATCCTTGAAATTCACGATCGACTCCCAGGTAGCTTTCAAGCCCAGCGGATCGGTATAGGTTTCGGTAAATCCATTTACAAAATCGACCTGCGATTGTAAATCCTGCAACCAGAGAATGGAATATTCATCATAAGTCGACAAGTTACCTGTTTTGTAATAGCTGATTAATGATTTAATAACCTTTTTTTGGGTTTCATTTTCAGCTACCCCGGCTGCTTTTTCAAGCCAACCTATAATTCGAATAATAGCAGCTGAATACATACCCCCTTCTTTCCATACCACTTCCTGAACTTTACCATCTTTTTTGACAACCTTGCTGTTCAATCCATAAGGTACAGGACGAGGATTCGAAGGATCTGCCATTTGTGCATAAAACGATTCCACTTCTGCCTGAGTCACTCCTTCGTAGAAATTATTAGCAGATGTCTGAATCAAATCAACACCAGCTTCCTGATTACTCCGTTTGGCATACAATGTCGGATCAAAAATGACCGGAAAAATGCGGTTGATAAACGCATCTACCGTTTCACCTTCGGCCAGGGGCAATTTTTGAGGATCGATAGCTAAAACAGCCTCTTTCAGGAATTGCTCTGAAAACTGAGGTGTAAATTTATCTTCCGAATAATGGTGATGAATCCCATTGCCCATCCACACCTGTTTCAGATAAGTGGTTAGCGCAGTAAATTCCTCACCTGACTTGTCGCCTGAATATAAAGTATAAACAGCTTCCAGCAAACGACGAATGGTCAGATTATTTTTATGATTCTGATCAAAAAGAATATCGCGTCCTTCAATGGCAGCTTCTGAAAGGTAATACACCAGCAATTTCTGATTCAGACTAAGCTCTTCGAAATTATTTACTTTATAACGAAGTATCTGGACATCGGCAAAGCGATCCACTTCGTACTGAAATTCAGCTTCTTTTGGTTGTTGGCTACAGGCAGCCAGCAGCATACTACTCATAATAATTACTGTTAGTTTCTTCATGTTTATTACTTATTTATTGGTTGAATTATGTTCCAGTTTCTTGGCTTCATTCCATATTTCATCCATTTCGGTCAGCGACATTCGTTTCAGGTCGAGGCCCTGTGCAATTGTTTGTGCTTCAAGGTAATTGAATCGCTGGATAAATTTACGATTAGTACGTTCCAGGGCATTTTCAGGATTAATTTTGTATAATCGGGCAGCATTAATCAAACTAAAAAATAAATCGCCAAATTCAGCTTCTATTTTGTCCTGATCCATTGTATCAATTTCAGCCTGAAGTTCGTTAAATTCTTCGCGAACCTTGTCCCAAACCTGTTCACGCACTTCCCAGTCGAAACCTACATTACGGGCTTTATCCTGCACCCGATAAGCTTTAATCATAGCTGGCAATGACATAGGCACACCCGCCAGCACCGAACGATTACCACCTTTTTCCTTTAACTTTAAATCTTCCCAGTTTTGCATTACTTTATCCGGATTATTAGCTTGCACATCACCATAAATATGAGGATGGCGATAGATCAGCTTCTCTGAAAGATTTTTCATTACAGTATACATGTCAAAATCTCCGGTTTCACTACCCATCTGTGCATAAAACACCACATGTAGCAGTAAATCTCCCAGTTCCTTGCTGATTTCCTTTTTGTCATCCCTTAAAATGGCATCGGCCAACTCGTAGGTTTCCTCAATAGTGAGTGTACGCAGACTTTCGAAAGTCTGTTCTTTATCCCAGGGACATTGTTTCCGTAAATCCGACATGATTCCCAACAGTCGTTCAAACTGTTCTTTTTTCTCTTCTATAGTGTGCATTGATGTTTTTTTTAATCTGCAAAGTTAGTAAAAAAACAGCTGTATTTTTTGGAACAGCTTCAAATTTTAGCTTCAATAACAGGAGATAGAACAAAAAATGAATACATTTGTTAGCTCATAAAAAAGAAATATTATGGAAAAAGTTGCTGTTATCGGTTCAAGCGGATTAATTGGAAAACATATAGTAGAAGAATTGCTGGAAGACAACTCAATATGTGAAATCAGACTATTGGTAAGAAGAACTTCCCCGTTCAACGATTCTCGAATCAGACAGGTAGTGGTAGATTTTAACAACCAACAAAAGCTACAGGATGCGCTGGAGGGTTGTGATCATATTTTTTGCGCCATTGGAACTACCCGCAAGAAAACACCCAATCTGAAGGAATACCGGAAAATTGATTTTGATATACCTGTTACCGCTGCACAAGTCGCCGTTAAAACGGGCGCAAAGGGATTTCATCTGGTTTCGGCCATTGGTGCCAACAGCCAGAGTATGAACTTCTATTCCAAAATGAAAGGTGAAGTTGAAGATGCTATATCCCGACTAAATATACCACAAATCGGTATCTATCAACCCTCGTTACTACTGGGAAAAAGAAATGAAAAGCGCATTGCAGAATCTATTTCAGCTTGTATTATGCCCTTGTTTTCTTTTTTAATACCTTCTGATTATAAACCAATTCAGGCTTCCACAGTTGCGCGGGCAATGGTAAGGGATGCCCGAAAAGAGACCGCAGGAGTAAGTATTTATCAATTTTCAGCAATGCTTTAAAAAGCAAAAACTCCTTTGCATCACGCAGAGGAGTTTTTTTCTGTAAATTTTAATAAGAGGGAATCAAATCAGAATCAATTTTTCAATTGAGATATTTACAATCAAGAACTAGTTAAAAAACTACAAATCGCTTTGTAGTGGGTTTAAGGAATTTCATTACATGATAAAAAATTATCATTGACAGGACAAATATAAGAATAATTATATCATAAAACAAAGAAAACGGGAAAAATAATCAATATTTTTCCCGTTTTTGGAATTTGAAGTAAAATTCTGTTTCAGTTTTACAATCCCGGATTATTCTTCGAGCAGAATTTCCATGATGGTACATGCAGCTTTTGCCACCGGACTACCAGGACCGAAAATGGCAGCTACACCGGCTTTGTAGAGGTAATCGTAATCCTGCGCTGGAATAACTCCGCCTGCAATTACCACTATATCTTCACGGCCCAGTTTTTTCAATTCATCGATAACCTGAGGAACCAGGGTTTTATGACCAGCTGCCAGCGATGATACTCCGAGGATATGTACATCGTTTTCAACGGCTTGCTTTGCAGCTTCAGCCGGAGTCTGGAACAAAGGTCCCATATCCACATCGAATCCGCAGTCGGCATAACCGGTTGCTACTACTTTGGCACCACGGTCGTGACCATCCTGACCCATTTTAGCAATCATGATACGTGGACGACGACCTTCTTTTTTTGCAAACGCTTCGGTAAGTTCACATGCCTTTTTGAAGGTTGCATCTTCTTTTGTTTCTGATGAATACACGCCTGAAATTGTTCTGATGGTTGCTTTATAACGTCCTGAAATTGCTTCGCAGGCATCGGAAATCTCTCCCAGTGTCGCACGGACACGGGCAGCTTCAACGGCCAGCTCAAGCAGGTTTCCTTCTCCTGTACGGGCACATTCGGTAATTGCATCGAGGGCTTTCTTCACATCAGCCTCGTTGCGATTGGCTTTCAGCTGCTGCAAACGCTCAATTTGTTGCTTGCGAACTGCTGTATTATCCACTTCCAAAATATCGATCGGATCTTCTTTTTCCAGACGATACTTGTTTACACCCACGATGGTCTGTGCTCCGGAGTCGATGCGGGCCTGTGTACGTGCAGCAGCTTCTTCGATACGCATTTTAGGGATACCGGTTTCAATAGCAGCTGCCATACCGCCTAGTTTTTCAACCTCTTCAATCAGTGCCCAGGCTTTTTCTACAAGTTCCTGTGTAAGCGATTCTACATAATACGAACCAGCCCATGGATCTACCTCACGGCAAATTTCAGTTTCCTGCTGGATATAAATTTGCGTGTTACGGGCAATACGTGCCGAGAAATCGGTTGGCAGAGCGATTGCTTCGTCGAGTGCATTGGTGTGCAGCGACTGGGTATGTCCCAAAGCTGCTCCCATAGCTTCGATACAGGTACGTCCCACATTGTTGAACGGATCCTGCTCGGTAAGCGACCAACCCGAAGTCTGTGAGTGTGTACGCAAAGCCAGCGATTTTGGATTCTTCGGATTGAATTGTTT
>JAVFAG010000073.1:0-14060 GCA_034002585.1 Paludibacter sp. | reverse complement strand
CTTATTTAAGGTGGTTATAGCACCGGGGTTCCACCTCTTCCCATTCCGAACAGAGAAGTTAAGCCCGGTCACGTCGATGGTACTGCGTAACAGTGGGAGAGTAGATAGCCGCCGTTTTTTAAAACTCACAGAAGTAATTCTGTGGGTTTTTTTTATGTTGTGAGATGCTATAGTTTGTTCATAAATATTTGTACATTTGCTTAAAATTTAGATTGTAAGTATGTCTCATCCTGTATATGCGAATGCCCGACCATTTAAAACTCAATGGTATGTGCTTTACACCACCCCAAGGGCTGAAAAGCAGGTCGAACAACGTTTAATGGCGACGGGTCTGGAAGTGTTTCTTCCTGTACACTTATGTCCCCGAAAATGGGCAGATCGGGTGAAAATGATTGAAGTACCTTTGTTTTCTTCTTATATTTTTGTAAAAACGACTGACCCCGAATTACGTAAATTGCTTAAAATTCCCGGTGTTGTACGTATCGTTTATCATTCTGGTGTACCTGCTGTCATTCGTGAAAACGAAATAAATGCCATTCGTACGTTTCTCGACAAAGCAAAGGAAAAGGAACTTATTCATGAACTCGGAGAAGACCTGCTAATAGCATGTGGACCTTTAAAGGATATTTCCGGAAAGGTCAAAAAAATTAACAAATCACACTTGCTCTTATACATCGAGCAATTGGGTTGTTCTGTGTGTGTGGCAATGAATCAGGTAGTTAAATCCAAACGGGTAACCATTGAATGAAAGCTGATATATATCTGATTCTGGCCCTTCTTCTGATTGTTATATCGCTCGTCATGGCGGTGTTCAACAGGAAAACAAATAAGAATATTCTGTATCTTGCGTCGTTTCTGGTTATATTGGGTATAGAAGGCACTTCATCCTGGTTTTTCTATACCGAACACAGCGATGTAAGAACTTTTGCTTACTTTTTCAATCATATCGCTCCTCTTTATTCCCTGAAGGCTCCCCTGTTGTATTTTTTTGTCAGAGGAAATATACGTGATGATTATCGGTTGTCTGTAGCTGATTTTCTGCATTTTATACCCGCTTTTATTCACCTGATACTCATTATACCCTATGTTTTACTTCCATATAGCGAGAAAGTTGAAATAGTTGGTTTCATCAAGGAAAATATGCATTTGTATGTTTATACCGACCTTCATTATCCGTATCCTCATATCTGGAACCAGTATTTCCGGTCGGTTCAATTGGTTATATATACTTTATTTTCTATAATCATATTACTCAGGTTTCGTAAACATACAGCGGATCTCCCCACCCATTTACGCACTGTATATAAAGGGTCTTCTAACTGGATTTTGCTTCTTCTGGCTTCGTTTATGATGGTGGGATTACTGCAATTGACAATGGTACTACAACCGGCTACAACCAACAGTCCGATTCAGGCCCTGACAAATGCTACAAATATGTATCGTTTTGCATTGATTGTATACATTCTGATACCAGTTATTTTACTTGCTAATCCGAAATTGCTGTATGGTTTCCCATCATTCAGAATTTTTGGTCTTGAGCAGATGTCCGGACGGCTTTATACTGAAAATAAAGCGGATATTTATTCAGGATCGTCGTATTCTAAACATATCTTCGATAATATGGATATGTTGTATGCTGATATGAAAAAACTGCTCGAAACCCGTCAGCTGTATTTAAATCCGGAGTTAAAAATATCAGAACTTAGTGAATTGTTACATGTTCCTCCCCATCAGCTGGTACTATGCCTTTCAATAAAAGCTGAAAAGCCGGTCGACGCCTTTTTGAATGAATTCAGGATAAAACATGCAATCGGTTTGGTGAAAAAAAATCCGGAAATTAAATCTCCTGACCTACTGGGGGAACAAAGTGGTTTTGCTTCTGTAGATGAGTTTGAAAAAGTGTTTCGAAAATTTACGGGTTTTTCCTTCCGGACCTGGTATGAAATGACCATTGGAAAGCGTACACTGTCATAATTCAAGATGAAGCGCTTCGATGCGTCGGTTTAGGAAAAGGGTTGCTGAAGTATTGAATTTTCCGGACGATTCGGTGGTGTAGTAGATACAATCACCTCCCTTACTACACTTTTGTTCCATTTCCGGATGTCGGACCAAATAATCTTCTAAACCAGAAGCTACAATTGTGCCCTGTGAAATAATACGAATTGAGGGTGCAAGATAGTTTTGAATTACCGGAATAAGTAAGGGATAATGGGTACATCCCAGTATAATGCTGTCGATCTGTGGATCGAGTTGCATCAGTTCGTTTATGTTTTTCTGAACAAAATAAGCTGCTCCCTCCGATAAATGTTCATTATTCTCAATCAACGGAACCCACATGGGGCAGGCAACTGCACTTACCTGTATCGATGGATCGATTTTATGAATTTCGATGGGATAAGACTCCGACTGCACAGTACCGGGAGTGGCTAATATGCCAACATGCTTTGTAAGCGAAAGTGCAGGAAGTATTTCGACTGTTGGCCGGATGACGCCTAAAACACGACGTGTGGCATCGATGCGTGGTAAATCGTTCTGTTGAATGGTACGAAGCGCTTTGGCAGAAGCAGTATTGCAGGCCAGAATAACCAGGTGACAGCCCATTGAAAACAGCTTTTCCACACATTCGAGTGTATATTGGTATACTACTTCGAACGAACGGGTTCCGTAGGGCGTTCGGGCATTATCGCCCAGGTAAATATAATCGTACTGAGGAAGTTCTGAACGTATATCGTTCAGAATGGTCAGTCCGCCATAACCGGAATCAAAAATGCCAATAGGTCCCATCTTAGTTGCGTTTATCAAGTCCCCACATCAGCTTGCTTTTCAATGTGTCGACAAAGCTATGGTGTTGTTGCCGGGCTACTTTTGTAGTGTAATCAGCCTTGGTGATACGTATTTTCAATTCCTGCTCAAGCACTGTTGATCTTCCGTCGAGAGCTACCTGGTAAAAGCCGTTGCGGGTTACCACTTCCAATTCTACCACCCAGTCATCGGGAATCACCAGCGGTCGTACCGTCAGGCTGTGCGATGCAATAGGCGACAGCAGGATGGTGTTGGCCTGAGGAACGAGTATAGGACCTCCCACACTGAGTGAATAGGCTGTGGAACCGGTGGGTGTGGCAATAATCAATCCGTCGGCATGGTAAGAGTTAAATGCTTCCCCATTCAAAAAAGTATGTATGGTAAGCATCGAGGAGCTATCTTGTTTCAGGATGGCCACATCGTTAAGCACAATGGGATAATGCATGTTACGCTGATCCGAAAATTCCACCTTCAGCAGGGTTCGTTCTTCTATACTCAGGGTATTATTTATGATGGCATCGAGTGCAAGCTGAAGGTGATCTCCCGAAACATCCGCTAAAAATCCCAGCCGACCGGTATTAATACCCAGAATTGGTATGTTTTTTGCACCAATACGCGCCGCAGTGGTAAGAAATGTTCCGTCGCCTCCAATGCTCAATGCCAGATCCGCAGAAAAATTGTCGGAATCGATGAGCTGAGGTTCAGGCCACTTTGCATCGCTGTTGTCGTTAAAATATTCGTATAGCTGACTGTCGAGCAGCAGTACGACCTCCTTGTCCTGAAAGTATTCAAACAATACTTTCAGGATGGAAAGGATAGTGGGCCGGAAAGTGTTCCCGAAAATGGCTATAGTCATAAGTTTTTTAATTCGTGGAATTCAACTATTTTTGTACGAATATTCATCGATTGGATCGGTTTGCAAAGGAAACATTTTAAAACCGATTATGCAAATTTTATAACTGGCATGACAAAACTTAGCGTTAATATAAATAAAGTAGCTACCCTCCGCAATGCGCGTGGAGGCAATATTCCCGATGTGTGCAGGGTAGCCCTTGATTGTGAGCGTTTCGGAGCCGAAGGGATTACTGTACATCCCCGTCCCGATGAACGGCATATCCGGTACCAGGATGTACGTGATTTAAAGCCTCTGCTGACCACAGAGTTCAATATTGAAGGCTATCCTTCGCCTGAGTTTATTCAACTGGTTACCGAAGTAAAGCCTGCACAGGTCACTTTGGTGCCGGATCCTCCCGGGGCTATTACCTCCAACGCGGGCTGGGATACCGTCATTCACCAGGAGTTTCTGAAAGAAGTTATCGCTGAATTCAAAGTAGCAGGAATACGTGTTTCTGTATTTACAGGAACCGATTTAAAACACATCGAATATGCCCGGAGAGCGGGTGCAGATCGTGTAGAACTATACACTGAACCATATGCCAGTGAATATGTTGTAGATAAAGAAAAGGCTGTTGCACCCTTCGTAAAGGCCGGTGAACATGCGCTTTCGCTGGGCCTCGGTTTAAATGCCGGTCACGACCTGAGCCTGGAAAACCTGGCCTATCTGAAAAAATGTTTGCCGGGACTCCACGAAGTTTCCATCGGACATGCGCTGATAGCAGATGCTTTGTATTTTGGACTCGAAAAAACGATCAATTTGTATAAAAAACAACTCAACTAATCAATTTTTAATTCAACAATGAACAACCTGATGCTTGTACTGCTACAGACTGTAGCTCCCGAACCCACTCCGGCTGCCGAAGGAATGAATTTATGGACAATGGCAACCTATGGTGGCCCGATTATGATTGTCCTTGCTATCATTCTTGCTCTGGCAGTGTATATGTTTATCGAAAGGCTCATAACCCTCAAACATGCCTTACAGGAAGATAACTCGTTTATGAACCGGATTAAGGATTATATCTACGATGGTAAGATTGAGGCAGCCCGAAAATTGTGCCATGAGACCGATAGTCCTACATCCCGGATGGTTGATAAGGGAATAAGCCGTCTTGGTCGCCCGATGAACGATGTACTGGTGGCCATCGAGAACGTGGGTAATCTGGAGATTGCCAATCTCGAAAAAGGGCTGGTCATCATGGCTTCCATTGCCGGAGGAGCTCCGATGCTGGGCTTTCTGGGGACTGTAACAGGGATGGTTACAACTTTTTACAATATGTCGCTCAACAACACGGGCACCATTCAGTTGCAGGATTTATCGCAGGGAATGTATCAGGCCATGGTAACCACAATTGCCGGACTTATTGTTGGTATTATTGCCTATTTCGGATATAATTACCTGATTTCGCGTGTTGACTCAGTGGTTCGCAAGCTGGAAGCACGAACCATGGAGTTCCTCGATTTATTAAACGAACCTGCTTAATATTATGGCATTAAAGAAACGTTTAAAGGCGGAAGCCGGTTTTTCGATGTCGTCGATGACCGATATTATCTTTTTGTTGTTGCTGTTTTTTATAATGGCATCAACCATGTCGTCGCCCAACGATATCAAACTAAATCTGCCGCAAAGTAAAGCTACCACATCGACGCGTTCGGTGGTGGCAAAGGTGTCGATCGATAATACTGGCCGTTACTTCATTGCAGAAGGGAATGCCCGGCCCGAACAGATTGCTCCTGAGATGCTTGAATCGTATATAATGAACCTGGTGGCACGTGATTCAACAACTTATATCGCTCTTCATGCAGATCAGGAAATCGCTTACAAGGAAGTGGTGCGGGTGCTCGATATTGCCAATCAACATCAACTGAAGCTGGTGATTGCCACAAAAGCATCCACTTCAAAATAAGTAAAACAAATGAGACGATCAGAAATCTATGCATCAACCGGTACAGCACTCTTTGCTTTGCTCATACTCCTGATTCTGTTGCTGGTAGTTATGCCGGGCATGCAACGGGAACCGGAGGACGATGGAGTGATGATTAGCTTTGGCGAAACATTCGATGGGGGGGGGATGGCTCCACAGCCCACACAGAATGTTGCCACACAATCTGTCCCTATGCCTGCCAAAGAGGAAAAGCTGATCACTCAGACCGATCCCTCGGTAAGCATCACCGACACAAAACGTAAAACCGAGGCCACCAAATCGACCAAAACAAGTACACGCGATCAGTTGCAACGGGAACAGGAAGCGCTGCAAAAGGCCGATGATCTGATAGGTGGATCTTTTGGTAATTCTACTACCTCCGGAAGTGGTCGTACTACTTCGGAAACAACGGCGGGTAATCCGGTTGGATCAGGTACGATGGGAGGCAACTCGTGGTCGCTGAGCGGTCGAAACCTGCTGGGGTCGATGCCCACACCCCGTTACGATCAGAACGAAGAGGGTATAGTCACTGTTGAAATAAGGGTGAACGCCGGGGGAGATGTGGTGTCGGCATCCATTTCACGACCTACCAATATTTCGAACCGAACCCTGCAACAGGCTGCCCTGTCTGCTGCCCGTCAAACGCGCTTTTCGTCGGGCGACGGGGTTTCGGTAGGAACCATAACGTATAATTTCAGATTACGGTAACGGGAATATTCTGCCCTGTTGCTGCTAATCACAGGATTAGTATTTACAGAATTAATATTAAAGCTTATGAAGGTATACTTGTTTTTAGCTGAGGGCTTTGAAGAAATTGAAGCCATTGCTCCAATCGATGTGTTTCGTCGGGCCGAACTGGATGTTATAACCGTTTCCGTTTCCGGTGATCAGTTGGTGACCGGTGCTCATGGTGTGACCGTGGCTGCCGATGCTGTCTTCGAAGAACTGAATTTCGAAGGCGATTTCCTGCTTTTCCTGCCTGGTGGAATGCCCGGAACGCTCAATCTGGAAGCACATGAAGGTTTACGTGCGCTTATTGCTCAGCAGGCCGGTGCAGGAAAGAATATTGCAGCTATATGTGCTGCACCGTCTATTCTGGGTAAAATGGGTGTTCTGAAAGGAAAAGAAGCGATTTGTTATCCCGGTTTTGAATCCCATCTTCATGGCGCAACAGTATCGTCGGATACGGTAGTAAAATCGGGAAATGTGTTTACTGCCAAAGGTCCCGGAGTGGCTATTGACTTTGCCCTGGAGCTGGTCGGGACGTTGAAAGGTGATGAAGTTGTAACACAGGTAGCTGCCGGCATGATTTACAAACGCTGAGCAACTACTCCATCGCATCCGGACTTTCAAACAACAAAAGCAGCGGGAATGATATACTTACCGCTGCTTTTGTTGTTGAATAAATCTGGTTTATCCCTACATCGAATTGTAAGCATCGAGGAGGGTTTTTGCCCCGATAAACGAGCTTACTTCGTTGGATATCACCTTTTTTTCCAAGGCACTCAGCATTGCCTTTATTTCCGGATTCTGATAAAACCGGGAACGAAGCTGTTCGTTGATAGTTTCGTACATCCAATAGCGCGATTGCTGATTGCGGTGATGGTGGAAAAACCCGTTTTCCTTCGTAAAGCTCACAAACTTTTCGATCATCGTCCATATTTCATCGATGCCGTTTTTATCGATTGAAGAACAGGGAATAACTTCCGGAGTCCATCCCGATTCACTCATGGGGAAAAGGTGTAGTGCATTCTGAAACTGTGCTTTGGCAAGCATGGCTTTTTCTACATTCGAACCATCGCATTTATTAATAGCAATGCCATCAGCCATTTCCATGATGCCCCGTTTGATACCCTGAAGTTCGTCTCCTGTGCCAGCCAGCTGCAGCAACAGGAAAAAATCGACCATCGAATGAACGGCCGTTTCCGACTGGCCAACGCCTACCGTTTCAACAAAAATGGTATCGAAACCTGCTGCTTCACACAGGATAATGCTTTCGCGGGTTTTGCGGGCTACGCCGCCCAGCGAACCAGCTGAAGGGGAAGGGCGAATAAATGCATTGCTGGCGACAGAGAGTTCCTCCATTCGGGTTTTGTCGCCGAGAATACTTCCTTTCGAACGCTCACTGCTGGGGTCAATGGCTAAAACTGCCAGCTTGTGATTCCGGCGGATGAGGTACATCCCCAGGGCCTCGATAAACGTACTTTTACCTGCTCCGGGAACGCCGGTAATACCCAGCCGGATGGAATTACCGGTATGTGGAAGGCTTTTTTCAATTACTTCCTGGGCAATGGCCTGGTGTTCGGGCAACGAACTTTCGACCAGTGTAACTGCCTGACTTAGTACTGAAATATTTCCTTCCAGTATCCCTGCTACATATTCATCGACTGAATAATTCCGTCGCTTTGCTTTTTTTGTCTGATAGGGATTTACAATAGGAACATTACTGATGCCTTTGTTCACCGACAGACCTTTGTATGCAGGGTCGTTTTCGGGATGATGATGTGCCGGCATTCCTATTGGTTCATTACAGCCGGTTTAGGGATAACATCTCCCTTGATAGTGAGCACAGTGGCATTGCTTCCGGCATTGCTGTATACGGTGATTGTTTTAATAAAGCTTCCGGGGCGATTTTGGGGATTGTAGGCTGCTGTTACGGTGCCTTTCTTGCCCGGAAGGATTGGTTCCCTGGTCCAGGTTGGTGTGGTGCAACCGCAGGCTGCCTGCACTCTGTTGATAACCAGCGGCGCATCGCCCTTGTTGGTAAAGGTGAAGGAAACCGATGCAAGTCCGTTTTCTTCTTTAATTTTACCAAAATCATGGGTGGTCTTATCGAAGGTAAGAACCGGCTGTTGAGCCATCAGTAAACCGGCAAAAACAGCCAGTGAAAGCAGAAGAACTATACGTTTCATGTTTTATCTGTTTTTAGTAGACGATACAATTTCACAAGCGCAAAGTTACTAAATATATTCTGGCAGTGAGGTTAAAAATGGCTAATTTAACGCTCTCTTTTGGTTCGTAAGCGCTATAAAAAACAAAAAAGGAATATGACTCATCATATTCCTCATTTTATTAGGTTGAACCTGTATTTAATTTACTGCGGCTGCAAGTTCAGCTCCTGCTTTAAATTTAGCAACTTTTTTAGCTTCAATTGTAATTGCTTGTTTTGTTTTAGGGTTGATACCCTGACGAGCAGTTCTCTCAGAAACTGAGAATGTTCCAAAACCAACCAGACTAACTTTGTCACCTGCAACTAATGCATTGGATACAGCTTTAATGGTAGCATCGAGTGCTTTTTTAGCATCAGCTTTACTCAGACCAGCTCCTTCGGCGATCGCATTGATTAACTCCGCTTTGTTCATAATAATGTAATAATTTATAGATTAGACACCTGTGTTTGACTATCAGCTGACAAATGTAATAGATTGTGTTTAAAAAACAAATTTTTAGTGCAAAAAAAAGTAACTTTTTTTTATCTGAAACAAAAAAGATGTTAGAAAACATGTTTTAGCCTGAAAATTGACTATTTTTGTAGCATAATTTTCATAAATGTATGTATAGCAACCGCTCTTCCTTTCTTGACTCCATACCGCCGGTCGTAAAAAATCTGATCGCTATCAACCTGATCATGTGGCTGGCAACGCTCGTTTTACCCTCCTTCCTTCGAAGGTGGGGGCTCACTGTCGATCTTACCGACATCCTGGGAATGCACTACTGGGCTTCTGAACGGTTTAACCCGGCACAACTGATGACCTACATGTTTATGCACGGTGGATTTGGACATGTGTTTTTCAATATGTTTGCCTTGTATATGTTTGGCGGTGTGCTGGAAAATTATTGGGGCCCCAAACGGTTTCTGTTTTATTACATGGTAACAGGCGTTGGTGCAGGCATTATTCAACAACTGTTCTGGACTGTCGAATTTCATTCCGTAATAAATGCGCTTAACATGGCCATTTCTTCCGGATCGTCAGCAGAACTTGAAGCCTATCAGCATGTGCTCGAAAAATACTTCCGTTTCAGTAACTTCAGCGCTATGGGCCCGGCCGACATCATCGAACTGAAAACGATGTTTCTGAATCTTCCGGTAACGGTGGGGGCATCAGGATCAGTATTCGGACTGCTGCTTGCTTTTGGCTGGTTATTCCCGGAAGTAAAACTGATGATGCTCTTTTTTCCGGTTCCCATTAAAGCCCGCGTATTTGTTATTCTTTATGGTGTAGCCGAGTTATTTCTGGGTGTAGCTAATTTCTCGGGCGACAGCGTGGCCCATTTTGCTCACCTGGGTGGTATGCTCTTCGGATTAATTTTAATTTTAATCTGGAGGAAAAAACAATTTCGAAACTGGTAACCAACTCAACATATGAATCTGCTGGACAATTTAAAAGAAACTTATCGACAGGGTACTGTTGCAATACGCCTGATTTTTATTAATGTAGCCGTATATGCTATCCTGCAGCTGCTGCTCATCTTTCTCAAGCTTTTTATTATCAATGGTGAAGGTATTTTCCAGTGGCTTGCCTTGCCGGCCAGTTTCGGTCAACTGCTCTTTTATCCGTGGACGCTCATCAGTTACATGTTTTTACACAAAGATCTGTTCCACCTGGCTTTTAATATGATTGCCCTGTATTGGTTTGGAAAGCTTTTCCTGATGTACCATACCGGTAAACAACTTACCGGTCTTTATCTGTTGGGTGGCCTTACTGCCGGATTATTGTATATGCTTTTCTACAACCTCTTTCCGCTTTTTCAGGGGATGACTGGTTTTAGTGTGTTGATGGGAGCGTCGGGTTCCATAATGGCCATTATTGTGGCAACGGCTATGCAGGCACCCAACATGGAACTGCGGTTTTTCCTGTTGGGAAATGTGAAACTCAAATATATAGCACTTGTAGCTGTCCTGATTAGCCTCTTTAGTATCACCTCGTCGAATGCCGGAGGCGAAATTGCTCATCTCGGCGGGGCTTTGTATGGTTATATTTTTATAGTATCTTTGCGACGCGGAAAGGATCTGACCCGAAGGACATCCCGGTTAATCGATTCGCTGACTACACTCTTTAAACCCAGAAAGTTAAAGGTGAAAAAAGGGGGTGGCCAACGTACGAAAATGACAGATGCCGAGTACAACATGCACAAAGCAAAAAGCATGGCTGAAATCGACAGAATACTGGATAAAGTGAAAGCATCGGGATACAGCAGCCTCACCGAGGAAGAAAAGAATACTTTATTTCAACAACGTAAAAACTAACCGGTAATCCGGTTTTTTGTATGAATCTGGGCAGAAATGTAATAAAAGTCCTGCTTTTCAGTGTCAATCTGGTACTAGCCGGTTTATTCCTTTTTACCGTGCTTGCTGCCCGTATCAGCCCCGAAAAACTACTGCTGCCATCTTACCTTGCTTTGGGACTACCGCTTTTTATCCTTGGAAATATAGCTTTTGTCGCTTTTTGGGTGGTGTTTCGAAAATGGCTGTTTCTGCTTTCACTTGTAACACTTCTTGTTGGGATTGAAGCAGTTCAGGTAGCTTTACCATTGAACTACAGGGCTCAGAATAGGATGAATGTCGAAGCTGCTGAAGGATTCAGTCTTATTACGTATAATACACAGGCGAATCACATGATGGCCAATCATACTCAAAAAAAACCAAATCCGGTGATTCAGTATGCGCTTGATCGCTTTCCCGATGTGTTGCTGATTCAGGAATTTTCGGCCTGTGTAGCTGAAGAACATCTTACCCGTGAAGATCTGGACAGGATATTCAGTGTGTATCCTTATCAGCATGTATATTACCACACCGACTCACCCTGGTCAGCCTTCGGAGTGGCCACCTTTTCAAAATTTCCCATAGTAGAAAAAGGAATTCTCGACCTGAAATCCATTTACAATACAGCTACTTACATCGATGTTCAACTTCCGGATTCTGCAGTGATACGTATATTCAATTGCCACCTTGAGTCGAACAAACTTACTGAGAGTGATAAACAGATGGCAACCCGACTCAGGGAGGATTTCGATACAGAAGCGCTCACGGGTACTACCCTGCATTTGTCGGGTAAATTGGGAGCTGCTTCCCGTATACGGGCCGGTCAGGCCGATATTGTCAGAGCCCATGTCGAACAGTCACCCTATCCGGTGATAGTAGCAGGCGATTTCAACGATGTTCCCTATTCGTATACCTATGCACGTATCCGGGGTGATTTTAAGGATGTTTTTCAGGAAAAGGGTTTTGGTTTCGATTATACCTTTAATGAATCGTTCTTTCGATTCCGTATCGATCAGGTCTTGTACGATCCCCGGATTGAACTTACAGCTTTTAAGATGGAAAACGACCAACGGGGTTCGGACCATTTTCCGCTGTATTGCAAATTTAAATATTGAATTTTTTATACACATCAAACAAATAATATTATGAACATTCCGACGAACTTAAAGTACACAAAGGAACACGAGTGGATTCGTGTTGAAGGTGATCAGGCTTACATTGGTATTACCGACTACGCTCAGGGCGAACTGGGTGAAATTGTGTTTGTGGAAGTGGAAACCGTGGGCGAATCGCTCGAAGAAGGTGCTGTTTTCGGAACCGTGGAAGCTGTGAAAACTGTTTCGGAACTCTTTATGCCGGTTGCCGGTACTGTGGAAGAGCTCAATGCTGCTCTGGAAGATGCACCTGAACTGGTAAATAACGATCCTTACGGCGAAGGCTGGATGATTAAAGTAACGCTGACCAATGCTGCTCAGTTGGATGCATTGATGTCGGCTGAAGAATATGCTGCTTTAATCGGATAAGTGCGTAGATCGATGAATCCCAAAGTTAGTATCATTATGGGCAGCACGTCCGATCTTCCGGTTATGGAAAAAGCGGCTGCCTTGCTCAACGAATTTCAGATCCCGTTCGAAATTAATGCCCTCTCGGCACACCGTACTCCGCGCGAAGTGGAGGCCTTTGCTACCAAAGCCCGTGAAAACGGAATTCAGGTGATTATTGCTGCTGCTGGTATGGCGGCTCACCTGCCGGGCGTTATTGCGTCGATGACTACACTTCCTGTTATCGGTGTTCCCATTAATGCAGGGATGGATGGAATGGATGCACTGCTTGCCATTGTACAAATGCCTCCGGGTATTCCGGTGGCTACGGTGGGTGTAAACGGTGCACTGAATGCTGCCCTGCTGGCTGTGCAAATCATGGCTACCGCCGATGTGGAGCTTCAAATTAAACTGGCTAACTACAAGGAAAATCTGAAGAAGAAGATTGTGGAAGCCAACGAAGAACTGAAAAAAGTGAATTACGAATTTAAAACCAACTAATCAATAGCTTATGCAATCAATTGATCAATTTAATTTTTCAGGCAAAAAGGCCTTCGTGCGGGTAGACTTTAACGTTCCCGTGGACGAAAACTTTGCGATAACCGACGATACCCGTATCCGTGCTGCCATGCCGACTCTCAAGAAAATTCTGGCAGATGGTGGTAGTCTTATTCTGGCTTCTCATATGGGTCGTCCCAAGAAAAATCCGGATCCGAAGTATTCGCTGAAGGTAATTGTAGATCACGTTTCGAAATTGCTGGGTGTGCCTGTTCAATTTGCTCCCGACTGTATGGGCGATGCTACTGCAGCTCTGGCGGCTGCTCTGAAACCGGGCGAAGCACTTCTGCTCGAAAATCTTCGTTTTTATGCCGAAGAAGAAGGCAAGCCCCGTGGTGAATTTGCTACCGAAGAGGAAAAAGCTGCTGCCAAGAAAGTGGTAAAGGAAAGTCAGAAGGAGTTTACAGCCAAACTGGCTGCTTATGCCGATTGCTACGTAAACGATGCCTTTGGAACGGCTCACCGTGCACATGCATCCACTGCACTTATCGCTAAGCATTTCGATGCCGAAAATAAGATGTTTGGATATCTGATGGAAAAAGAAGTACTGGCCGTTGAGAAAATCATGACCGACACTGCCCGTCCGTTTACTGCTATCATGGGTGGTTCAAAAGTTTCCTCGAAAATTGAAATCATCGAAAACCTGCTCACTAAGGTGGATAACCTGATTATTGCCGGTGGAATGACCTATACTTTCACCAAAGCCCTGGGCGGTGAAGTGGGAAATTCGATTTGCGAAACCGACAAGCTTGACCTGGCCCTCGAATTGCTCGAAAAAGGCAAGAAAAACGGAGTGAACATCGTGTTGGCAGTAGATGCTAAAATCGCTGATGCTTTCAGCAACGATGCGAATACGAAGTTTGTAAAGGTGGGTTCTATTCCTGAAGGATGGGAAGGACTGGATATTGGTCCCGAAACTGAAAAAAACTTTGCCGAAGTAATCAAAAATTCTAAAACTATTTTGTGGAACGGTCCGACCGGCGTATTTGAATTTGATAATTTCACATCCGGTTCGCGTGCCGTGGGTAATGCCATTGTGGAAGCTACCAAAAACGGCGCTTTCTCGCTGGTAGG
>JAVFAG010000072.1:10836-14292 GCA_034002585.1 Paludibacter sp. | reverse complement strand
TGTATTTTTTGTAATTTTGCGCCCGCATTCACTGATTATTACAAAATATGTCAACTCTACCGGCAAATAAACTCAGCACAGAAAAAATCGGCAAGCTCATCTGGGAATACTCATTCCCTTCCATTGTCGGTATGGTTGTAATGTCGGTCTATAATATTGTCGATCGAATATTTATTGGTCATGGAGTGGGTGCACTTGCGATTTCCGGACTGGCACTTACTTTTCCCTTTATGATCCTTTTGCAGGCATTTGGAATGCTCATCGGAGCAGGTGCTGCTTCAAGAATTTCAATCAATATGGGGGAAGGAAATACAGCCAGGGCCGAAAAAGTACTTGGCAATGCATTAACACTTACCGTTATAATTTCAGGAAGTGTAGCCCTGCTTTCTTTTTTGATGATGGACTATCTTCTTAAGCTGTTTGGTGGTACCGATTTGACTATTGGGTACGCAAAAGACTACATGCAGATTATCATTCCGGGATCCATTTTTTCGGCCACTTTATATGGATTCAATAACATTATGCGCGCTTCGGGCTTTCCCCGTAAAGCAATGTATACGATGATGATTGGTGCTGCTGTGAATGTGATACTTGATCCGATTTTTATTTTTGTATTTGATTGGGGTATCCGCGGTGCAGCAATTGCAACTGTAATTTCGTTCATTATTGGATCCTGGTGGGTCCTTATCCACTTCAACTTACCTGTATCGCATATAAAATTCAGAAAGGAAAACTTTCGACTCGAAAAAGATATTGTCTATTCGATTCTAAATATCGGAATGTCACCATTCAGTATGCAACTAGCAACCAGCATAGTTGTAATTTTGATTAACAGCACTTTACTGAAATACGGAGGTGATCTGGCTATCGGAGCTTTTGGTATCATCAATAGTCTTATTACACTGATTATTATGGTCGTACTGGGATTAAATCAGGGAACTCAGCCTATTGTTGGATATAATTACGGAGCAAAATTATACGACAGGATGTTCAGAACGGTAAAACTGGCCATCATTATTGGTACTATACTTACTACAAGCGGCTTTTTATTGGGTATGTTTTTCTCCGATTTTTCGGTTGGCCTATTTACTAAAGATAACGAACTTACGCGGATTTCAGCAAATGCTCTCAGGATATCAATTTTCATGTTTCCTTTTGTTGGCTTTCAGATTGTAATCAGTAATTTCTTTCAATCTATCGGAAAGGCACGGGTATCCATTTTCCTCAGCCTCACCCGCCAATTTATTTTTCTGATTCCGGCAATACTCTTACTGCCTTCTGTTTTCGGTCTAAACGGTGCCTGGGCTGCAATGCCTGTGAGCGACGCACTGGCAACGATTACTGCTGCTTTTACCTATTATCACTTCTATAAAAACTTCAAACGGCTTTAAAACTCATATCCAGACTCTTAACGGAGTGAGTTAGGGCGCCAACCGAAATAAAGTCGACACCACATTCAGCATACTCCCGCAAACTTGCAAAGGTAATTCCACCAGATGATTCCGTTTCGTATCTACCTGCGATAATCGCTACTGCTTTTCGGGTATTTTCTACATTGAAATTATCAAGCATAATACGATCAACTCCTCCAATAGACAAGACCTCATTTAATTCATCAAACGTTCGAACTTCTATTTCGATTTTCAGGTTTTTACCCTTTGCACTGCAATATTCCTTTGCACCCTGAATGGCGTTTGCAATTCCACCTGCAAAATCAACATGATTGTCTTTTAGCAGAATCATATCGTACAAACCAATTCTATGATTGACCCCTCCGCCGATTCTTACCGCTTCTTTTTCGAGCAAACGCAACCCCGGAGTAGTTTTGCGCGTGTCGAGCACCCGCGTTTTAGTTCCTTCCAACCGACGAACATATTCACGGGTCCTGGTGGCCACACCGCTCATTCGTTGCATGATATTCAGCATCAACCGTTCAGTTTGCAAAAGTGATTGAACCTTTCCTTCTACGTCAAACGCAATATCACCCGGATTTACTTCCTGCCCATCACGCAAATATACTGTCATTTTGAGTTCAGGATCAAAAGCATTGAAAATCCGGTGGGCAATGTCGATACCTGCCAAAACCCCTTTTTCTTTGATAATAAGTTGCGATTTACCCATGGCAGAAGCGGGAATAGACGATAAGGTTGTATGATCACCATCGCCAATATCTTCAGCAAACCACAGCGGTATAAGTTGATCTAAATAATCAGTCATTGGATGATTCTATTCTGAGTTGTTGAATTAATTGCTTGTCGACAGAACTACGTCTAATCAGTATATAAACCCGGTAATCTCCTGTAGAGGTGGTAATTGTGCCAATTGTAAAAGCTGAATTTTCTTTTGTCCCTTTGTGTAAAAGCTGATAAGTAGCTACTTTATTTTTTCTGAAAAAATCGACGAGGATGCCGGTAGCCTGCTTTTTACTGTACACATCATTTATACCTGTTAAAACCAGTTCAACATGATCGTTGAAAAGAGATGAAAGGGCAATTGCATCACCTTTTGAGAGAGCAGCTGTAATTGAAGTTTCAATATCACGCTGCGCCTGTAATGGTAACAGCGTCAGAACTATTAATAAAAGGACGGAAAATAGTCTCATTGTTCATATGTTTAAAAGTTCACAAATCATTAACGAAACTTGTTCGTTTTTAATTTAAAAAGTGCATATTTGCATTTCCAAGCCTTCGAACTGCAAAAGTAACTTTTTTATTCAGCAGAAAAAATTTTTCTATTTATAAATCCTGCAAATGAATAAAAATGGATTGCAAAACAAGTTGCATTAAGCAAATTACAGACCAATAAGAGTTAAAAAGATAGTATAGTATGAAGATTTCATTGTTGATGATTGGAAAAACAAACCAGGAAAACCTTGGTAAATTAATTCAGGACTACCATCAACGTCTTTCTCATTATATTACTTTCGAGATGATTGTAGTTCCTGAACTAAAAAACATCAAAAATATTCCTGTAGCCCAACAAAAGGAAAAGGAGGCCGAATTTTTGCTTAAACAATTGGATGTCAGTGATGAAATTGTCTTATTAGATGAAAACGGGAAATTACTCAGTTCGGTCGGTTTTGCCGAATTTCTTGAAAAACGTATGCTGACTTCCACAAAACGAATCGTATTTGTTATAGGTGGCCCTTTTGGTTTTTCTCAGCGTATGTATCAGCGTGCCAACTTTCTGTTATCCCTTTCTCCCATGACCTTTTCTCACCAGATGATACGCTTGTTGTTTACCGAACAGCTTTACCGTGCAATGACCATCATTCGGGGTGAAAATTACCACCATCAATAATCTGGCCATGCGACTGAATCTTTTATCACAAAAGACACTCCTGATAAGCCTTGTAGCTTGTTTCCTTGGAGGCTTGCTGTTGCAGTGGATACATAACCGGAAACAAAATCAGCCCGTCGATACTCAAGCCTTTCAAACTGAACTTCACCGACAAAT
>JAVFAG010000072.1:0-10736 GCA_034002585.1 Paludibacter sp. | reverse complement strand
CTCTATTTTGGAGGTGTGGTACAATTACTTAAAAGCATTATCGATCATTCTGCTAGTAATTTCAATATATATCAGCTAAGCGAATTGACTTTTATAAATAGCTGGGCTCATTTTCTATTATTTGTCGTTCTTGCAGGTGGATTTGGAATGCTTCACCTTTGTTTTCCTCATTTTTTTAAACTTAAATTAAGTATTGCCGGAAGTTATATTGTTGTAGCGACACTGCTGAGTCTGGGACTGACTCATCATTTGAATCAACAAAAGAAGTTTGCTAAATACCAGGTTCTGACTGAAAATATACGTATGAATGGGACATCTATAAAGGATCCTGCAGCTGAATTATTACTTGAGGACTTATCTGTTAACCTTATGTCGGATAAAAGATTATTTGATTTATCGTTACTTGCAGATTCAATAGACATACTGTATACCTATATCGAAAGCAAGCACCTGTTTTTGTTTAAAAACAAGTACGATATCAGGGTAACTTTAACCAGTCCCAACCAGACTGTTCACCAGGACTATATTCGTATGATGCAAAAAATTGGGACTCCTGTAGGAAATTCTCTGTTTTATAGTCTACCTGCTTCGCTTTACGAATCGAGCTATGCTGGTGTTTTCAGGCTGCACTCAGATAAAGCTATACTTTTTGAATTTCAAAACAAGCGCAACTTTCGTAGTTACAGTTTTCCTGATTTGATTATTAGTGAACGACAAGCCAGTCCCCATCCCACTGATATTTCAATAGCTAGTTACACGAATCTTGAGTTAGATTACAGCGATGTATTCTTTGATTGGCCAGAAAACGGCAAAAAATTTCAATTTGCCGTCAATCAGTTTGCTAGACTTAAGTTGCCATCCGGCATTTTCTATGTTCTTCAGAATGATGAACAACTCATTTGTATACGAGAATTAAAAGAATCGAGTAGAATCGATAAAGTATTCTATTTCATACTTATAACAGCGATTTTCCTGGTACTGGGAAGCATACTCATTACCCTTCATCATCTTGTTTATTCTCACAAACTGCTAACTATTGGTTTAACCGGAAAGTTTCAGTTCGTTTTCATTGCGTTGCTGATGATCAGCTTTATGAGCACACTGCTGTTTTCAACCAATTATTTTCGAAAAAATTACGAAAAAGAACAGTTGGAACTGATCAATTCAAAAAAGCACTATATACAATCATCGCTTCAGGAAACATTTTTTTGGGTAAATGACTTAAAATCAGTAAGTAATGACCAGTTAAACATCATTCTTCAGGAACTGGCATATCGATTTCAAACCGATATTCATGTATATTCACTCAATGGCGATTTGGCCGGTAGCTCCATTAGTATGATTTTCAGCAAACAGCTGATAAGTCCATGGCTTGCACCAGAGATTATGTTTGGCGATGAAAATCGCAGCTACCAGTATGAGAAAGTTGGTCAGCTAAGGTATTTATCAGGCTATATAGAATTACTGAACGGAGACTTCCTACCTATTGGATATATTGCTATTCCACAATTTCTTAGTCAAAATGATATAAACCTTAAAATTAATCAGTTCCTAATCGCTGTTTTCCAGATATTTACGCTCATTATCCTGCTTTCCATCGTTCTTTTGCTTATTGCCGGCAATCGACTGGCAACACCACTTCGTATGCTGGAAGAGAAACTAAAAACCATGAAAATCAACGGAAGTAATTCCCGGATTGATTATAGAGCAACCGACGAAATCGGACAATTGGTTGAGCAGTACAACAAAACAGTGGATGAACTGGAGAAAAGCACGCAACTTCTGATTCAATCGGAAAGGGAAAGTGCGTGGCGAACCATGGCCCGACAGGTGGCACATGAGATTAACAATCCACTTACTCCGATGAAATTAACCATTCAGCAGATGCAACGATTACGTGATAAGGATCTGGAACAATTTAATGAGTATTTTCAAAAAACATCGAAAACACTGATTGACCAAATCGATAATTTGTCACGAATTGCAGGTACCTTTTCACAATTTGCTCGCTTACCAGATACACAATTGCAGGTAATGGATATAGCTGAACGACTTTTTACTACGGTTGAATTATTTAAAAATAATGCTGAAGATATTGAAATAACCTATTTCGGTGTTAAAGAGGGTATTAAAATAACTGCAGACCCCGAACAAATTACCCGTGTATTTATCAATTTACTTAAAAATGCTGTGCAGGCAATTCCTGATGGCCGAAACGGCAAGATAGAGGTGTACATTAAGACGATCAATAAACAGGTCCTTATTGAAATATCAGACAATGGTACAGGATTATCCACTGAAGCAAAAGAGAATATATTTAAACCAAATTTCACTACAAAAACATCGGGTATGGGGCTAGGATTAAGCATTTCAAAAGCTATAGTGGAAAATGCCGGTGGTACAATTCAGTTTAAAACTGAAAAGGGAGTTGGATCAGTATTCACCATTTTCCTGCCTGTTCACCAGTTCTAACTTGCAATTGGATTATTTTTGAGCTATTTTTGCGCGACGAAAAAAAGGAATATATGAAGAAAATAAACTTACTACTTTCAATGATTTTGCTTGCTTCTGTAACACAAGCGGAATCCAATTTATTGTACGAAATCACCGACGGAGCTTTTCGACCTAAACGACCGGCAGCTCTTCAATCGATGAATGATGGCGAACACTACACTTTGTTAAGTAACGGAACAACCATTCTCAAATACAGTTACCGCACCGGAAAGCTTACCGACACTTTAGTACACCTTCCTTCCATCAACGGAGCACCATTGCAAAAGATGGATGGATATATCATAAGTCCCAAAGAAACTAAGATACTGGTATACACCAATCAACACGCCAGGTATCGTTGGTCTTTTACAGCAGATTACTATATATACGACAACAAATACAAAGAGTTTGACCCTCTGTCGGCCAGCAGTCCTCAGGAAGCACCGGTGTTTTCACCCGACGACCGGTACATCGCTTTTGCTCATAAGAATAATCTCTTCATGAAAAAGGTAGATTTCAAAACTGACATTCAAATTACTAAAGATGGTGCTCAGGGCAAGGTGCTAAATGGTATTGCTGATTGGGCTTATGAAGAAGAGTTTGGAGCAACACGTTTCTATGAATGGAGTCCTGATAGTAAATTACTGGCTTTTGTAAAGTTTGATGAAAGTAAGGTAAGGGAATTTTCGTTTCAACGATTTTTGACCACTAACAACCAGCTGGAGTTATATCCCGGCTCACTTACGTTCAAATACCCGAAAGCAGGAGAATCAAATTCAACAGCTACAGTGTGTATCTACGACGACTTTAACAAAACTACGCGTGTAGTGAAACTACTGGATTCAAATCCCGATAGCTACATTCCACGTATCAAATGGTCCAATGACCCCGAAAAACTAATCGTATACCATCTCAATCGTCAGCAAAACAGACTCGATATGCTACAGGCAAATCCCAAAACAGGAATCAGCCGACTCCTTCTCCGCAGAGAAGACAAAGCCTATGTTGATTATCAGGAAATTGACGAAACCTACTTTACCCGCGACAACAAATTTTTCTATACCATTAGTGACAAAGATGGTTACAGACATCTTTATCAGCACCGGATGGATGGAACAGTGGCACGACAGCTTACAAAAGGAAAGTGGGATGTGACTGAACTCTACGGCGTTGACGAAGAACGAGGAATTGTGTATTATCAATCTGCTGAAAGCTCTCCCCTTTCCCGCGATATTTATTCCATCGATTCGAAAGGAAAAAAAACATGCCTTACGGATGGAATAAGTATGAATTCTGCCCTGTTCAGCAAAAGTTTTTCGTATTATATACTGACACGATCTTCAGTGCTTCAACCCGATATTGTCAGCGCACACACATTTAAAGGACAATCTTTCCGGGTTTTGGAGACCAATTCCACATTAAAAGAAAAATTCGATCAGTTGGGATTACCCAACAAGGAATTTTTTAATTTCACAACCAGCGATGGAGTTAGTTTAAACGGATGGATGCTGAAACCGGTAAATTTCGATACAAATCGAAAATACCCGGTACTGATGGTACAATATTCAGGACCAGGTTCGCAACAAGTACTGAACCGATGGAATATTGGCTGGGAATATTACCTTTCACAACGTGGATATATGGTGGTGTGTGTTGATGGAAGAGGTACCGGTGCTCGCGGATCGGAATTCCTGAAGTGCACCTACAAACAATTAGGAGTATTGGAAACAAAAGATCAGATAGAAACAGCACTATACCTGGGAAATCAGTCCTATGTCGATAAAAATCGTATTGGAATTTGGGGATGGAGTTATGGCGGTTCGATGACTTTATGGGCAATGAGTACCGGCCAACAAATCTTTAAAGCAGGTATATCCGTAGCTCCGGTTACCGATTGGCGTATGTATAACACAGCCTACACCGAACGATTTATGCAAACACCTGAACAAAATGCAAGTGGTTACAGCCAAACTTCAGCTATTGAACAAGCTTCGAAATTGAATGGAAGGTTGCTCCTGATTCATGGCACAGCCGATGATAATGTTCACGTTCAGAACACCTATGTATATTCCGATGCATTGGTAAAAGCAGGCAAGCAATTCGAAATGCATATTTATACAGATAAAAATCATAGTATAACTGGAAAAGCAGAAAGAAGACATTTGTATACACGAAAAATGGATTTTATTGAAAAAAACCTTTGAAAAGCTTAGACATATTCAAAAACATGTTATAAAACATAAGATAGGGCATCTATTTACAAATGCAACAAAATTTTCTGAATTAAAAAAATATTAACTTTGAGCGCTCAAAAAACTAATTTCAACAATCTAATAATTATCAGAACATGAACAAGGAAAAAACAAGCAATGTACTACCCATTGCAATGATGTTTGCATTGTTTTTTATGATTGCTTTCGTTACCGGTCTGCCAAGCCCGATGGGAGTAATTGTAGCCAAACAATTCGGTGCAACAAATTTTGAATCACAGTTAGGATTTTTCGCCAACTTTATTGCTTATGCATTCATGGGCATACCAGCCGGATTAATGCTGAAGAAAATCGGTTACAAGAAGACTGCATTAGCTGCCATCGCAGTTGGTTTTACAGGTGTAGGAGTACAATATCTTTCCGGAAGCCTCGGAACATTTAGCGTTTACCTGATTGGTGCTTTTATATCAGGTTTTTCCATGTGTATGTTGAATGCAGTTGTTAACCCGATGCTAAACACGCTTGGTGGAGGTGGTAACAAAGGAAATCAGCTTATTCAGTTTGGAGGATCGATTAATTCTGTTGCTGCCACCATTACTCCAATGTTAGTAGGGTATCTGATGGGAGCCGAAGCAGGTCGTACTATTGAAAAAGCCAATCCTGCCCTTTTCCTGGCTATGGGAATTTTTGCACTTGCATTTGTAGTGCTTTCAGTTGTTCGAATACCAGAACCACATAAAGACCGCGTTGTAAAATCAAAAACTGAAGGTAAAGATAAACACAGTCCGCTTTCTTTCCGTCACTTTATTTTCGGTACAATTGCTATTTTTGTTTACGTAGGGGTTGAGATTGGCGTACCAAGTACAGCTAACCTCTATATGACTGCTTTTACTGAAGAAGTGGCAAATGAAAAAATTGCAGAATACGAAAGACAATCAACCGATGCCGTATACCTTCAATCGCTCCAACTGGAAGACGAACAAAATAAAACAACTGAAGGTTATGTTCAAAAGGTTATAGGTGCAGACTCTTATCAAAAAGCAAAAGATATTATTTCCGGTAAAACAGTATCCGGATTGAATATTGATGCTGGATTGGCTGGTATCATTGTTGGATTGTACTGGCTTTTGATGCTTGTAGGCCGACTTATTGGAGCTTCTATCGGCGCCAAGGTATCGAGCCGCGCTATGATGATTTCAGTAACATCAGCAGGATTGCTGTTTATGGCACTCACCATCTTCCTCCCGGTAAGCATGACAGTATCTATTCCTATCAATTTTGCGTTGGAAACCACACAAATTCCTATCAATATCTTATTCATCATTCTTACCGGTCTTGCTACTTCCATTATGTGGGGAAGTATTTTCAACCTTGCAGTGGAAGGTTTGGGTAAATATACAGAAGCAGCATCAGGTATCTTCATGGTGATGGTAAGTGGTGGTGGTATTGTTCCTTTGATTCAGGGATATGTTGCCGATTCTTTTGGTTACCTCAACAGCTATTGGGTGATGTTTGCCGGTATAGCTTACATGCTGTGGTATGCGCTTGTAGGTAGCAAAAATGTAAATAAAGACATTCCAACACATTAATTTATTTCAATACAGAAAATATGAATAAGCCTTATGTAATTGGCATTGATATGGGAGGTACCAACACTGTGTTTGGTGTTGTGGATGCCCGTGGAAATGTTCTCTCGAAAAGCGCTGTCAAAACAGCCACACATTCTGATATCAAGCTTTATATCGACGATTTATATGCTGAATTGTCGAAACTAATCGAAGCAGCAGGTGGCAACGATAAAATCAAAGGAATTGGTGTTGGCGCACCCAATGGTAACTTCTACAGTGGTAAGATTGAGTTTGCACCCAATTTACCCTGGAAAGGTCAGATTCCATTTGCCGAATTGATGACACAGAAATTTGGAATTCCTACAGCACTCACCAATGATGCCAACGCTGCAGCTATAGGGGAGATGATTTATGGTGCCGCCCGGGGTATGAAGCATTTTATTATGATTACCCTTGGAACAGGTGTGGGCAGTGGAATTGTAATTGATGGTAAGTTGGTTTACGGACACGATGGTTTTGCCGGAGAATTAGGACATACCACTTCGGTACGCAACAACGGTCGAATGTGTGGTTGTGGAAAAACCGGATGTCTTGAAACCTATGCTTCGGCAACCGGTGTAGCCCGTACTGCCCGTGAAATGCTGGACATGAGCAAAGAAACAAGCCTGTTACGCAATATTCCTGCCGATTCAATTACTTCAAAAGATGTTTATGAAGCTGCTGTGCAGGGCGATAAAATCGCATTGGAAATTTTTGAATACACCGGAAAAATTCTGGGTGAAGCGCTGGCCGATTTCGTGGCTTTCTCTGCACCCGAAGCCATTATTCTTTTCGGTGGCCTTTCAAAAGCAGGTGATTTCATTCTTAAACCTATTGTCGATCACATGAATGCGAATGTACTTCCTTTGTGGAAAGAGAAAGTAAAAGTGATGTTCTCTGAATTGAAAGAAGCCGACGCTGCAATTCTGGGAGCTTCGGCACTGGCCTGGGAAATAAAATAATACCTGAGATTAATACTTCGAAACTTCCGGTGAATTATTGTATTCACCGGAAGTTTTTTATTTCGAAGGATAATTTACAAGATATACCGTTTCAGTGGCACGTGTAAGTGCAGTGTATAACCACCTGTAATAATTGACATCGATTTGCATATCTGGCAGTATACTCATATCAATAAATACTTTTTTCCACTGACCGCCCTGAGCTTTATGACATGTTACAGAATACGCAAATTTAACCTGTAAAGCATTAAGAAATTCATTTTCCTGCATTTTACGATAGCGTTCACGTTTCGAGCCAATTTCGAGATAATCTTCCTGAACTGCAAAAAAAAGCTTGTTGCTCAATTCGTTTACCTGAGCCGGGGTTTCAGCCTGTAAGATATCGAGCCAAACCATAGCATCGATTTCCCAACCAGCATCGAGCGAACGAAGCGATAATTCAGCAAAACGAAAACCATACATTTCACGGTGCTTTCTTATGCGCGTTACTTCTACAATATCACCGTTGGCTATAAAGTAAATCTCCTTGTAAGGCTTATTCCAGAAGTAATTATTGCGTGTAATCATCAATAAATCACCATTCGAAAGTTCGTCTTCCATCTGCATTACCCTGCCCCGTATTCCATTATTGAAATAAGATGCCCTCTTGTTTGAACGGGTGATAATTATCGTTTCAGTGGCTCCTACTCCATCGTACGACTGTTGAATTTCATCGACCAGATCCATGCCTCCTAATGCCTTGATATCAACAAAAGAGCTTAGTTTAAGACGTGGTAAATGCGTCGTCAATTCATCAACCAGGGCCTGACGCAACAAGGTAGCATTATACAAAATGCCACTTTCGAGCGCCTGACGTACCACCGATGTAAGGGTAAAACTCATTACCTGCAAACCATAGCCTTCCAGAACAGAAAGTTCGAGAGCCGGAGAAGTTTCCTGCATCACTGGCGGTAACTGAGCAGTGTCGCCCATTAAAATCAAACTGCATCCATCACCTTCATAGACATACTGAATCAAATCATCCAGCAAATAACCCGATCCAAACTCTGAATCGTTTCCTTTATTGGAAATCATTGACGCCTCATCAACGATAAAAAGCGTATTGGAATGTAAGTTCGGTGCCAGTGAAAACACAGGCTCGGCAGCCGATTTCTGACGGTATATCTTTTTATGTATAGTGAAGGCCGGAAATCCGGAGTAAGTACTGAAAACTTTAGCAGCTCTACCTGTAGGAGCCAACAGCACTGTTTTCTGATTCAGTCGGTCGAGTGCCCGCACAAGTGCTCCTACAACAGTTGTTTTGCCGGTTCCGGCATAACCACGTAGCATAAACGCTTTTTCAGGTGCAGATAAGCTGAGGTATTCACCTAATTTACGAATCAGCTCCTGTTGCTGACTGGTAGGCACAAAAGGTAGTTCCTGTTGTATTTTAGAGCTAAGAAAATCTGTTAACATGCAACAAAGATATGAAATTTACTGCTTTTTTCGAATTGGTGTACCAATTTAAGGCAAATTTTTGTATCTTTGCACTTTAAATCTTTAAATTTTTAAGGTATGAAAACAAATTATGAACTCAGGTATGCATCTCATCCTGAAGATGCAAAGCATTACGACACGAGCCGCCTTCGCAGGGAGCACCTTATTGAAACCATTTTTGTAGCCGATGAAGTAAACATGGTTTACACGATGTACGATCGTTTGTTGGTAGGTGGAGCGATGCCTGTACTAGAACCTTTGCTTCTTGAATCGATTGATCCGCTGAAATCTGAATTCTTTCTTTCCCGTCGTGAAATTGGAATTTACAATGTGGGGGGAGCCGGCAAAGTAATCGTTGATGGTGAAACTTTCGAATTAAATTACAAGGAAGCCCTGTATTTGGGAGCAGGAAATCGCACAGTAAATTTTGTGAGTAACGATGCTTCAGCACCTGCTAAGTTTTACTTCAATTCAGCACCTGCTCATCGTAATTATCCCGACCGTAAAGTTACAAAAGCAGATGCAATTGTAATGGAACTAGGTTCATTGGAAACAGCCAATCACCGAAATATTAATAAAATGCTCGTCAAAGAAGTAATTCAGACTTGTCAGTTACAAATGGGGATGACTGAATTAGCGGTGGGAAGTGTTTGGAATACCATGCCAGCACATACACACAGTCGTCGGATGGAGGCTTATTTCTACTTTGAAGTGCCTGAAGGAGAAGTTGTTTGTCATTTTATGGGTGAACCAACAGAGACCCGTCATATCTGGATGAAGGGCGATCAGGCTGTGATATCACCTGAATGGTCGATTCATTCGGCTGCTGCTACCAGTAACTACACTTTTATCTGGGGCATGGCAGGTGAAAACCTTGATTACAGTGACCAGGATTTCCGTAAACACACTGAATTACGCTAATAAGAACACATAAAATACACAACAATGAAATTATTTGATTTAACCGGCAAAATTGCCATGGTAACCGGAGGTTCATATGGAATTGGTTACGCACTGGCTCAAGCCTTTGCAATGGCAGGTGCAAAAATTGTTTTTAACGACATTAACCAGGAAATGGTGGATAAAGGTCTGGCCGCTTACAAAGCCGACGGTATTGAAGCCTATGGTTATGTATTCGATGTAACGGATGAAGATGGAGTAAATGCCGGAATCGCTCAGATTGAAAAAGAAGTGGGTGTAATTGATATTTTGGTTAACAATGCCGGAATTATCAAACGTATCCCCGTACTGGAGATGTCGGCTAAGGACTTTCGTCAGGTAATTGACATCGACCTCAATGGTCCGTTTATCGTTTCCAAAGCAGTAGCACCAGGGATGATTGCCAAAGGTGGTGGCAAAATCATCAATATTTGTTCAATGATGAGTGAGCTGGGGCGTGAAACTGTATCCGCGTATGCTGCAGCAAAGGGCGGTCTGAAAATGCTTACCAAAAATCTGGCAGTAGAATGGGCTGAACACAACATCCAGGTAAACGGCATAGGACCGGGTTATATTGCCACTCCACAGACAGCCCCATTGCGTGAACCAGGTCACCCGTTTAATGATTTTATTATCGGTCGTACACCAGCAGCACGTTGGGGAACAACAGAAGATTTACAGGGTCCGGCAATCTTTCTGGCATCCTCAGCTTCCGACTTTGTAAACGGACATATCCTTTATGTTGACGGCGGAATTTTGGCTTATATTGGAAAACAACCAAAATAATTGTAACTTTGCTACGTTAGTTTTTAACAAAAGACTAACGTAGTATTAACTCAAAAATTCGTAATCGTATGAAGAAAATTGTTCTTTTATTTTTTTTGGCAATAGCAGCATTATCTCAGGCTCAGGTAAAAATTGAAGTAACTAACCGCTATCCGTTCGACCGCAGTGGTGAATTAGTAGAGATAGGTGCAGCTGAAGTAGGCGCTCTTAACGCGTCGATGGTTATTAAAGATTCTACCAACCAGGAAGTTCCTTATCAGCTT
>JAVFAG010000071.1:0-14296 GCA_034002585.1 Paludibacter sp. | reverse complement strand
TGAATCGTGGTGTACCAACACTTATTTTCAAACTATCCAGCGACTCAGTTATAGCCGCTATATCGTCTGATAACGAACAACCTGTAAACAGGAACGCTGCATTAAAAGCAACGAAATAAGAAAGGAGCAGCTTCATCTTTTTCATACATTTTTCATTTAAATTATTATAAATTTCGTTTGCTATTTGGAACGGGTCAAAATTAATGTGCGGAAAAATTAAAAACAATAGCCCTTTGTAGTCATTTTTTATATTTAAAAAAATAAAATAAGAACTGAAATAAGCTGAAATTGATTAAATCCATGAACGGATGTGCTTTATATCCGGTTTTGGTGTAGGGAAAATATGTTTATCTTTACAAAAAAATATGTATACTAAAACCTCCCGAATATTTTTATTCTTCCTGTTTTTTGCAATAATCCCTTTGCAAGCGCAGGATATCCGTTTCACACAGCACCAGTGGCGACCCGGATATGATTTGCGAAAGCTGGGCAACACCACCATTTTTCAGGGAAACAACAAGAAGAAAAACTATTTCGAAGGATGGTATTTTAAAATGGTAGCCGAAGATGGATCGGCGATTATGAGTGTGATTCCGGGGATAGCACTTTCGAAAGATGGAAAGGAACAACATGCTTTTATTCAGACTATTAATGGCGTAACTGCCGAAACCCGGTATTATTCGTTTCCGATTGAAGCGTTTTCATTTGCCCGAAAAGGTTTTGAAATTAAAATCGGGAAAAATTATTTTTCGAAAGAAAGAATTAGTCTCGATTTAAACGACGGGAGCTCTTCTTTGAAAGGGGAAGTAAACATGATTAACCCGGTGAATTACAAATCGGGAACCTTGCTGAATCCCGGCATCATGGGTTGGTTTCGCTTTGTTCCCTTTATGGAATGTTACCACGGAGTAGTGAGTCTGACGCACGATTTACAGGGCCAACTCACTGTCGATAATCAGGTGCTGAATTTCGACAGAGGCAAAGGCTACATCGAAAAAGACTACGGTTCGGGAATGCCATCGGCCTGGATATGGATGCAAAGCAACAACTTCAGCAACCCAACCAGCTCTTTTATGCTTTCTGTTGCCACCATTCCCTGGCTGGGCCGGTCGTTCAACGGATTTCTGGGATTCTTTTACCACGACAATCAATACCATCACTTTGCAACCTATCGTTCGTCGAAAATGAAGGTCGAAGTGCCCGATTCATCCTCGGTAAATATTCGAATACGAAACCCTAAGCACACCCTATTAATTCACGCCCGTTCGAACAATGCCGGCATGCTGCATGCACCGGTTGAGGGAGCCATGGACCGCCGGATTCCGGAAAGCATCGATGCCACTCTGAAAATCACAGTATTGGATAAAAATGGGAATGTAATTTTGAAAGACAGTACCGACATTACAGGTCTGGAAATGGTGGGCGATTACATGAAACTTAAGGGACAGCTTAAATAAAAAAATATGAACACAAAACTGTCAGTTAAAGAAAAAATTGGCTATAGTTTGGGCGATACCGCCTCGCATTTTGTGTGGGATATGGTGGGGTTCTGGCTCCTGTTTTTCTACACCGATGTGTATGGAATTTCGGCAGCCGCAGCAGGCACCATCATGCTCGTTGCCCGTTTCTGGGATATGGCCACCGATCCTGTTGTAGGTATCATTTCGGACCGTACCAAATCGCGGTGGGGGAAGTTCCGACCCTATATCCTCTTTACGGCTGTGCCTTATGCTGCTTTGGCAATACTTACGTTCACCACCCCCAACCTTGGCGAAACAGGAAAAGTAATTTATGCCGCTGCTACCTACATCCTGTTAATGACTGCTTATACCTTTATCAACCTGCCCTATTCAGCGTTGGGAGCAGTGATGACCAACGACAGTTACGAGCGTGCAGGTTTAAATTCGTACCGCTTTATTGCCGGTTTTGCCGGACAGTTTATAGTTACTGGTCTGGCACTTACGCTGGCTAACTTTTTTGGCGATGGCGACAAGGCAAAAGGTTTTCAGTATACCGTGTTTTTGTTTGCAGCCCTGAGTCTCCTGTTTTTCTACATCACCTTTAAAACGACAAAAGAACGCGTACTTCCACCCAAAGAACAGAAAAACGCGTTGGGCGAAGATTTACGCAACTTGTTTAAAAACCGCGCATGGATTATACTTGCGATTGTTGGAGTGGTATCCTTTATCATGTTTGCCATGCAGAATGCCGCCATTGCCTATTACTTCAAATACTACCTGGGTCGCGAAGACAATGTGCAGCTATTCAATGTATTGGGCACCGTGGCCCTGATCGTTGCGTTACCCCTCTCGAAACCATTGGCCAAACGATTTGGAAATAAAAACGTATTTATCGCCAGCTCACTGATTTCAGGTGTGTTTTTTATTCTGATTTATTTGCCCGGGGTTACCAACCTGACCACCATTTATGCCTTTAATATCATTGCCAAAATGGCATATGCACCAGCTGTTCCGCTGTTATGGACCATGATAGCCGATTCGGCCGATTATGGGGAATGGAAAAGCGGGCGACGTGCCACAGGTCTGTACTTCTCGGCGGCGGTATTTGCTCAGAAAGCCGGTTGGGGTATTGGAGCCGCCATTGCAGGATGGATTCTGACCATCTCCAACTTCTTGCCCAACGTGCCACAGTCTTCCGAAGCCATCACTGGTATAAAATTGCTCGTATCCGTTATACCGGGGATTTTGTATATGTCGTGCGCCATCTTCATGCTCTTTTACAACATCGACCAAAAAACCACCGATTTAATGAAAACCGAGCTTGAGGAAAGAAGATTGAAGCAAGGCCCACCCACAGAAAAGTAAACAATGACAGCGAATATCAGGGCAACCAGGTTCTCACAACCCGGCAGAGAGCTTGCACCCTGTAATGTAGCATAACTCCCTTCTACACAACTACCTGGTTTTGTATAAAAAGCGTGAAAAATGCAACTTTTTTTCATATTAGTGTAACTTTTTAGATTTTAAAGATTGGAACTTTGTGCCATCTACAAAAAATCTAAGTTACATTCAAAATGAAAAAATCAGTACGTGCAATTTTAACGCTTGTTGTTTTGGCTACTTTGTCCATTCCTGCGTACAGTCAGGTAGCCCCCGACCTGGGAACAACTTCCGGATTTGCCTTATTTACGGGAGGTGGAGCGTTCGACAGTGAAGGAGGCACACACATTACCGGCGACATTGCCAGTTTCACGGTAACACCTATCATTACCAGTCCGGGTGTAGTCGATGGTACTATTTACACCGTTGGCGACGGAGCACTGAATCAGCCCTTTTTAGATTTAGGCGCTCTGTACGACAATCTGTTTAGCCGAACTCCCACTTACAACATTTCGGTTACCCTGGGTGGACAAACCCTGACGCCAGGTGTTCACAGCACAGGTTCGGGAGCCGCAGCAACACTCAGCGGGAGTCTTACCTTCAATGCCAACGGCAATCCGAATGCTGTGTTTATTGTGCAAATCGACGGAGCTCTTTCGGTAGGCTCCAACACCAATGTAATCCTCACCGGCGGCGCATCGGCCTGTAATATTTACTGGCAGATAACCGGAGCCTTCGATTTAGGTTCCAATTCCATTTTCATGGGTACGGTTGTCGGAGGAGGAGCTATTGAACTACTGTATGGCGCAACACTTTACGGACGCGCCTTTACCAAAGCCGGGGCCATTCACCTTCACAACAACAAGATTGTGATTTCGAATGCACCTTCCGCATCGGCCGGAACCGACAGAACCATTTGTCAGTACGAAAGCACGCAATTGGGTGCTCCTCCCGTTTCCGGAAACACCTACAGCTGGACTTCGCTCCCCGCTGGATTTACATCCTCCGAAGCCAACCCTACAGTATCGCCAATGGTTACCACTACCTATACACTTACCGATAGTTCATCGGCAAGCGGTTGTAGCGGTAGCAATTCCGTTACGGTAACGGTCAATCCGGCCCCTGTAACTTCATTGATCAATCATTATTAAACAGAAATAACTAAAAATAAAAAAAAAGAAATCATGAAAACGAAATTACATTTTTCAAAAAGTTTGATCGTACTCCTTATATCAATGACTTCATTGGGTGTATGGGCACAATCCACCGTGAACCCCGATCATGCGTGTATCAACTCTACAGAAGATTACTGGGTAATCAACACACCGGGTTCGACTTACAACTGGGTATTGTCGGGTGGCGGTAACATTACCACCGGACAAGGCAGCAGCGCCATCAAAATCAACTGGACTTCCATTGGTGGTCCTTATGTGTTAACTGTAACCGAAACCTATACCAGCACAACAGGTTGCGAAGGATTACCGGTAACGCTTAACATTATTGTCGATCCACTTCCTACCCCATTTAATGTCACCGGAACCGGAGGATATTGTATTGGCGGAGCAGGACTTCCTGTAGGATTATCAGATTCGGAACTGGGTGTTAACTATCAGTTAAAATTCAATGGTGTCAATAGTGGTGGCTTAGTACCGGGAACGGGCAACCCCATCAGTTTTGGAAACAAAACAGCTGAAGGCACCTATACAGTAGTTGCAACAAGTGCACTGGAAACAGCCTGTACCGTAAACATGACCGGAAGTGCCATCATTACGATAATTGCATTACCAATACCTACCATTAGCGGTTTATCAGCAATTCAAACTGCACTTAGCACCGTTTATATCACAGAAGCCGGAATGAGCAACTATGTATGGACAATCAGTGCAGGTGGAACAATCACTGCAGGAGGAGGAAGTACCAACAATACGGTTACCGTAGTTTGGAACACCGCAGGACCACAGACCGTTTCGGTAAATTATCAGAACCTTGGCGGATGTAGCGCAGCAAGTGCAACATTATTCAATGTAACAGTAGGCGTATTGCCTGTACCTACCATCACCGGCCCATCGCCAATATGTGTGTACACCGGCAATAATGTGTATACTACCGAAGCCGGAATGACCAACTATTTATGGACGGTAAGTGCCGGAGGAACAATAACTGCAGGAGGCGGAACTACCAACAATACGGTTACCGTAACCTGGAATACCGCAGGCCTACAAACTGTTTCGGTAAACTATACCAACGGCGCATACACGGCAGCCAGCCCAACTGTAAAAGCGATTACGGTGAGCCCGTTACCAGTTACTTCGCCCATCTGGCACAACTAACCAAAAGGATGAACTGATTGAAAAAGTTCAATCAACCTGATGCCATTCCTGTTCAAAGCACTGCTTGTTGCCTCCGGGCGACAAGGCAGTGTGGCGACAGGTTGAAAGCTTCACTGTTCGTAACTCATTTAAAAACAAAACACCATGCTTAGTCGATTCCGATCTCTTCTTTTGGTTGGCCTACTGCTGACTATCAGCTCACTGGCTACTGCTCAACTCGCAATGCCCGACAATGTAGCCACAGGAGCCACAAAGCGCTATTATGTCGACCCAAATCCGATTGCCGGCTCTACCTACATCTGGTCCATCGACGGAGTAGCGCAAACATCCTCTGTAACGAACGAGATTTTCATTCCCTGGTACAATGAAGGCACTTTCCTGCTCGAAGTGATGGAGCTTTCCAATGCCGGTTGTTACGGAGAACTGCGATCGGGATTAGTTACAGTCACCACTCCTGATGTTGATTTCTTTATTCCCGAAGGCTTCTCGCCCAACGGCGATGGCATCAACGATTTGTTTGTCATCAGAGGCATACACCGCTATCCGGCCAATACATTTGTAATCTACAACCGCTGGGGCAACAAAGTATTCGAAGCCAGCCCCTACCAAAACACCTGGGATGGCCGGTCGATGTTTGGCTTGCGCGTTGGTGGCGATGAGTTACCCGTGGGAACTTACTTTTATGTGCTTGATCTGAAAGATGGCAGTGCGATTTACAAAGGAACAATTTATCTCAACAGATAAGACACAATGAAAACACTAAAAATATTCTTCGCACTCGCTGCATCTATTGGATGCATGAGCATTTCGGCACAGCAGGCACCCATGTATACGCATTACATGTACAACACCCTGATTGTAAATCCGGCTTATGCAGGCAGCCGGGATGCTTTTACGATTACAGGCATCCACCGCTCGCAATGGGTCAACTTCAAGGGAGCACCCACAACGCAAAGTATTACGATGCATACCCTGCTCGAAAACGAACGTGTAGGGCTGGGATTATCGGTTCTGAACGACAAAATCGGACCTACCAATCTTACTTCAATGGTTATCGACTATGCCTTCATCATGAAACTAAGCGAAAGTTCGAAACTGGCCCTGGGATTGAGTGCCGGCGTCAACATCTTTCAGGCCGACCTGAACGATTTGCTGCTCGACGATCCGAACGACCCTGTTTTCTCGAACGATATTGCGAACCACGTAACCCCGAATGTAGGCGTTGGAGCCTATTTTTCCAGGGAACGGTTTTACGCCGGCCTGTCGGTACCCAATTTATTGCAATACCGCTTTTCGGATGAAACGTCAACTAATGCGTCCTTATTTTCCGGAAACGAAAAACGGCACTACTTTTTCATCACCGGAGCTTTGATTCCCCTCAATGATTACCTGGAATTTAAACCCACATCGCTGGTGAAAATGACAGTTGGAGCACCCGTGCAACTTGACCTGACCGCTTCATTTGTCTTTCAGAAAAGAGTTTTACTCGGAGGAATGTTTCGTTCGGGTGATGCTGTGGGAGCGTTGCTCGGCTTTAACGTGACCGATCAGTTACACATTGGCTATTCCTGCGACTGGTCGTACGGATTGCGTACGTTCAGGTACAACAACGGTAGCCATGAGTTAGTGCTGCGCTACGACATCCTGTCGAATAACAGAAAACAAATCCATTCACCAAGGAATTTCTAAACTCCCGAAAAACAATACGATATGAAAACTTATTATATTCCAGTCATTGCCTGTATCCTAATCAGCTTTACGCTTACGGCACAGGAAAAATCGGGACGAGAACGCCGGGGTGACCGTTATTCCTTTACTTATAATTACGACAAGGCCATCCAACAATACACCCGTACCCGCAATCTGAGTGTAGAGGGTCAGCGGGCACTGGCGAAAAGTTATCAAAAGACGAATCAATATGCACTTGCAGAAGAAACCTGCGCCGCTCTTATCACAACCGGTGTTGGCATCGTTGCCGAAGATTATTACAACTATGCCATGGCCCTGAAATCGAACGGAAAATATCCGGAAGCAACCGTGTGGATGAATAAATTTGCCGAACTAAGGCCTATGGATCTACGCGCCAAGGACTTTCAGGCCAACAAAAATAAACTGGATGGATTGCTGCTCCCGAACCCGGAAGTATATATCGAACATCAAAAAATAAATACCGCAGCACTCGATTTCGGAACGACGTTTTTTAACGACCAGGTTGTTTTTGCCTCTACCCGTACACACCGTAGCAATTGTGCAAGCAAGTACAACTGGACCCATCAACCCTTTTGGGATATGTATGTGTCGAATGTAAACAACGGGCAGTTACAAACGCCGGAACGATTTGCAAAAAAACTGAACGGCAAGTTACACGATGGTCCGGTGAGCTTCAGCAATCAAAACACCTATATGGCCTTTACCAGAAACAACTACAGCAACACCAGACACGATAGGGTTATAGAGCTACAAATCTGGTTTAGCCGGCTGACCGATGGGAAATGGTCGAAACCCGAACCCTTTACCCACAACAACCAGGCATATTCGGTGGGGCATCCCTGGCTGAGTGCCGATGGAAATACGATGTACTTCACCAGCGATCAACCCGGAGGATTTGGAGGAACCGACATCTACAAAACCACCCGAAGCAACCAGGGTGAATGGTCGCTACCCGAAAACCTCGGCCAGCAGATCAACACCGAAGGCGACGAATTATTCCCCTTCCTCGACAGCAACAGTTCTACATTTGTATTTGCATCTAACGGCAGGTATGGACTAGGTGGATTAGACATCTATTTCAGCACCTTAAACAACCGCGAATTTTCATCTACCTTCAATCCCGGATCGCCCCTGAATACTCAGTTCGACGATTTTGCGGCCATCATTGATGGTACCATGAGCCAGGGTTACTTCACCACCAATCGCCCCGGAGGCAGCGGAGGTGACGACATCTATTCACTGAGATTGAAAGATCCCGATGTGGTATTCACAGTCGATGCACCCACCAACCAACCGGTAGTACGAACAATCCGCGAAACTTTCCCCTTGCGCAACTACGTGTTTTTCACCAAAGGTTCGACCCAACTACCCGAACGTTATGTGTCGCTTACCAAAGCAGAGGCCGTTGAATTCAAAGAAGATCAACTGGAAGAATTCACCCCTAAAAACGCTTCAGGCCATTCGGCGCGCCAGATGAATGTGTACTACAATATCATTAATATCGTAGGGAACCGTCTTTCGAAATTTCCATCGGCTACTATCAATCTTGTAGGTTCGTCGGAAAATGGAAGTGTTGAAGGTAAAACCATGGCAAATACTGTCA
Organism: Paludibacter sp.; assembly: GCA_034002585.1. Classification (GTDB taxonomy): domain Bacteria; phylum Bacteroidota; class Bacteroidia; order Bacteroidales; family Paludibacteraceae; genus Paludibacter. The sequence continues at coordinate 5,813 of JAVFAG010000071.1, read as the reverse complement.
AAAGCTATCTGGTAGATATTTTCGGCATTTCGGCCGGGAGAATAAAAACCGAAGGCAGGGTAAAACCAATTCTTCCTTCCGAAAAAGAAGGCGGAGTTCTTGAGTTGACAATGCTACGCGAAGGTGATCAGCGTGTTACCATAGAGAGCACTTCACCTGCCATATTGATGGAATTTTTAAGTGGTCCCGATGCACCCATCAAACCAGTAAAACTAACATCACGTGAAGAACCGATACTGGCCGACGCCGTGCAATTTAACGTTGCAGGTGCCAACAATGCACTGACATCCTGGTCGATGGACATTAAAAACGCCGACAACAAAGTGCAGCATTACGGTCCGTATACAGAAGAAAACATCAGCATCAATCGCTTAACCCTGGCAGGTCGCGATCCTAAGGGCAACCTGAAAGCCACCATGACCGGAAAAACTAAGATGGGGAAAACCATTACCAAAGAAGCAGTGATTGTATTGAAACCCCTGGTAGAACCGAAAGTGGAAGAAGTACACCGTTTCAGTATTATTTATGAATTCGACGATGCAAAAGCCATTCGGATGTATGAAAAATACCTGACCGAAGTAGTCGCACCCAAAATACCACGCAACGGCAAAGTGATTATTCGTGGTTACACCGATATTATCGGCGACCAGGACTACAATCAAAACCTATCGCTGGCGCGTGCCAATGACGTAAAGGAAATCCTGTTGGCCGCTTTGGGAAAATCGGGCAGAAAAGATGTACGTTTCGATGTACGGGGAGATGGAGAAAACAACAAAACATCGCCCTTTGAGAATAAGCATCCGGAAGAACGCTTTTACAACCGAACAGTGATAATAGATATAGCACCTTAACTTTTTTTGATTTTTTGATGAAAGCCCGTTGCACATAGTGTAGCGGGCTTTTTGTTGGTAGACAACCAATAATTTGACCTGGAAAAACCAAACCTACTTTTGAAATAAATTTATTAATCAAGTCATACTTATATAAAGTTCTACTATATTTCCTCTATAAATCCTCCTACTATTCCTTTCTTTTTGTTGATTAACCAACATTAAGTTTGAGAATAGACATAATTATTCAGATGACAGAACATTTGTCTATCATCTGTTTAACATTAATTTCCTCTTCGAACTCCAGGGTTCTTTTCGGCGTTCAATACGAACAACTTGTCTCAATCAGTTTGCAAAAACGGGGTTTTACTACCACCACAAATATAAAGACTTTACAAAATTGTCCGCTAGTACCATTTAAACAAACGGATTGTTTGACTCTCAAATGGTATTTTTCTTTAAATGATATTGTTTATCAAATTGTTCTTGTTTGGTCAGTAAGGTCCAAACGATGGTCAGCAACTGCCTTGCAATTGCAACAATGACAGCGTTGTGATGTTTCTTCATCCCTTTTAAATGCCAAAAGCGGCAGTAGAATACTGAATTTTTGGTGCGCGCTGCACCCCATGCGCATTCCATGAGGATTTTTCTCAGATACTTGTTTCCATGTATTATTTTGCGGCTCTTAATTTTTCCTGCGCTTTCATCATTGCGCGGTCTGAGTCCTGCCCATGAAACAAGAGCTGCTGCGGTAGCAAAAAAATTCATATTGTCTCCTATTTCAGAAATAATGATGGCTGCCGAAGGTTCTTTTATGCCCGGTATACTAAGCAAGAATAGAAATGCTTTTTTATACTGTTCCAAACATATTTGAACCATGGCATTGGTGCACTGCTGTTTTTGAGCTTCATACATATCCAGCATCTGTGTATATTGGCTGAGCAAATCCCGGTCGCTTTGTGACACGCAGCCTTCAAGGGAATCGTGTACGGCAGTCTTTCCGTATTTATTAACCGTGCGCCCGTGTATCAATGTAAGGAGTACATCGGCTGAGGTTTCGCCGTTGATAAGCATATCAACTACTTTACGGTAACTCTTGTTCCTGGTTCGGGAGACATGATTACTCAAACGAATATTACAGCGCTGCAGGATAGTATCGATGTGCTGTTCGCACCGAACAATATCTTTGTTAATCTCGTTGATACGACGTCCGTATTGGCGCAGTTGCTGGATAGTGCCGTTGGGAACAAAACTGTCTTTAATTAAGTCTTTAATTAGCGCTGTGGCTATCCATTCAGCATCTTTTACATCACTTTTGCGACCTGGAAGTTGTTTTAAAAACAGCGGGTTGACCAGATGTAGGTGAAAATCATTTTCTAATAAACGCCAAATAGGCATCCAATAGATACTGGTGCTTTCCATGCAAACATCGCTAACGTAATACGATTGCATAACAGAACCCATACGCTTAATCTCACGAGTTGTTACTCCAAATTTTTCTTGTGTTTTTTTTCCTGTTTTGTCCAGAATACACATATAGATGCTATCTTTGTGGACGTCAAGACCGCTGACTGTTCTCATAAAAGATAAATTTAAATTTGACGTTTGTACCTTAAGAGTACGTTAATTATCTATAGAACAGTTACGGTCTTGATTTTTATCAAGCGGCGTATAAAAACATTAAATTTTTTTATGTAAGTTTGTCGCGTTATTAAATATATCAACTCCGACCCCCTGTGCGGTTTTAAAATTAAAACAGTTGGCGGGGGTACGTTTTTTTATTATTTTTGGACAATTTTCATATAAAATGAACTATTTACATTCAAACAACATCATCATGAGAAAAATTACTCTTTTTGCAATTTTTGCCTTTGTTTCCCTTGTCGGATTACAAGCCGTTGACATGTCGGGCTTAATTTCGACCGCATTGCCGAAGGAGTGGCCTCCGATTATCAGTTTCTGCCCGAACTCAGTCGCTGCATTGTGGTAGATATTCGCTATGTGCTGTTCCTGTTGGAGAAATATTCACCTTCGGCACACTTGTTGTCTGAGATGACCATCACAACTAAAAAATAATATTTACCTTCACATGAAACAATTTCTTTTCAGCCTGGCACTTTTGGTAGTTACCCTCCAGGCAGTTTCGCAACACAAACATAGCCGGGAAGCCGAACCCGTGCTTACGCAGGTATCCAACAAAGCAATAGTGCAAAGCGTATTCCCCACAGCTACCAAAGTAGAGAAGGTGAATGAACTTTGGTATAAGATTTCCGATGACAAAAACAAACTCTTCGGTTATGCCATGAACAGCATTAATCACTGTCAGGATATAATCGGGTACAACCATACCACGCCGGTAATGATTATCACCGATACCAAATACATCATCAAAAAAATCGCTTTGCTTTCGCACTACGAAACGCGGGGTTATGTACGACGCATGCAACAGACCGGCTTTTTTAATGCCTGGGATGAATTACCACTGAAGGACGCCCTGAAAATTGAGCCTGACGGATGGAGTGGAGCAACAATTACTGCTGAAGCCGTAAAGAAAAACGTTGATTTTTTGGTTACCAAAGGGTTGACGATGATGCCTGATGGCAAGAAAAGAAAGTAATCAGGTGTTTTTCTTGATGAAGAAGTTTGGGAAAAGCCGTATTTTGTGTAAAGATGTAAGACTAGTTTTGGCATTAACCCGAAATTAAGCATAATTTAATTGCTTGTTTGTACCTTTGGCTACATATTTACCAAACAGCTAATGTACCATGAAAACATCCTTTTCCAATGCCGGCATAGCATTAACAGCACTTTGCGCGGTGGTGACTCCTGCCACAGCCAAAGCAAAAAGCAAGCAGAAACCAAACGTCATTTTCATTATCAGCGATCAGCACAAAGCTGATGTACTGGGCTTTCAGGGTCATCCCGATGTGACAACTCCCAACCTTGATGCCATGGCAAGAGGAGGAGTGGTTTTTAACCGCGCTTATTGTCAGAATGCCATCTCGGCACCCTCGCGCATGTCGATGTTCACCGGATTGTATCCCCGAACGATAGGTGCGATGGACAATGCCCACTTAGAAACCCGGGCCGTTAACAGCGCAAAATCGCTGCAATCCGTTTTTCAGGCCAATGGATATACAACCTACGCTTTCGGCAAACGCCATCTCGACTCGGCAGCAGACGAAGGTTGGACGGTGCGGAAAAGCCATATGGAAAAAGAGTCACCCGCCGACAATTACGTGAAATGGATTGATGAACAAGGCTTTGCTGATGAGTTTGGACAGGACTGGGCAGCTGAGTTTGGAAAATATCCGGAAGGAAATTCAAAAACGGGAACGAAGTTTCCATCCGCCAAAATGGGCACCCGCACTACCCAACTGCCCGAAGATAAAACCATGGAGGCGTATTCGACCCAACTGACCCTGCAAGTGATTCAAAATCACAAGAAAAGCGGCACTCCCTTTTTCTGCTTTACTTCCTATTACCGGCCCCATCAGCCTTACAATCCACTGCCAAAGTACCTTGCCATGTATGATGTGACAAAATGGGGCAAAGGGACTCTTCACAAGAATGGATTAAAAATGCCCGAAAGTTTGCGTCAACAAGCCGACCAGCTTCCCCCCATGCTTGCTGCACTGCGTAAAAGCAAAAACGGCATCTGGTGTTTGGGTTTGGCAGCTGAAGATGAGCAATTGTACCGCGATTATATAGGAGCTTACTATGCGTTGGTAACCGAAATCGATACCCGTATAGGTGAAATCTTTGCCGAACTGGAGAAAAACGGTATGGCAGAAAATACCATCGTCGTTTATACATCTGATCATGGCGATTTTGTAGGCGCACATGGAATGATTGAAAAGGCAGCATTAGGTCACAATGTATACGAAGAAACCCTGCAGGTTCCCATGCTGTTTTACTGGAAAGGAAAGCTACAGGCGGGATATAAAAACAGCGATTTGGTAGGTTTGATAGATTTGTATCCAACTTTGCTGGAACTGGCGGGTATACCAAAACCCAACACCGAATATCCCTTACAGGGTATTTCGTTGGCAAAAACACTGACTAAAAAAGTGCCGGTAAACCGGAAATACATGGTTTCCGAAAACTGGAGTCAGGCCACGGTCATCACCAAAGACTATAAACTGGGAATCATGCTCGACCCTACTGTAGCAGCCGCAAAACGCGATTACCGGAGCTTTGGGGATATGCTTTTTGAACGGAAATCCGATCCGTTGGAAGTGAATAATGCCATTAATAAGCCTGAACTTCAACCTGTGGTCAAGCAATTAAAGCAATATTACGCTGATTTTGAGAAAACAATTTCAGACGAAGGGAAAAAGCAAATGGTAGAAAACGCTGGTAAAAAGCCAAAAGAAGCACGGAAATAGATTTTTAAACTTATCCTACATACGATGACACACAAAGCCCTTAATTTAGCGGTCAGCCTAAGCTGTTGTACACTTGCATCGGTGGCACAGCACAGCGAAAAAGCAAACAAACAGCCCAACATCGTTTTTATCATGACCGATGACCATGCCTATCAGGCACTCAGTGCTTACAACGATCGTCTGATGCAAACACCCAATATCGATCGCATCGCTAAAGAGGGCATGTTGTTTACCAATTCCTGTGTTACCAACTCGATCAGTGCCCCATCAAGAGCCGTTTTGCTCACCGGAAAACACACCCACATCAACGGGAAAATCAACAATCAATTACCCTTTGATACCAGCCAGGTGACTTTTCCTCAAATATTTCAGTCAGCCGGCTATCAAACCGGTTTGTTTGGCAAGTTGCATTTTGGCAACGAACCCAAAGGATTTCATCAATACAAAATATTACCGGGTCAGGGAGTGTACTACAATCCCGACTTTATCACCAAAGACTCGGGAACAGTTCGCTACAATGGCTATGTGACAGACATTATAACTGACATGAGTATTAACTGGTTGGAAAACGAACGCGACAAGGAAAAACCATTTC